>CAZDEX010000014.1:0-17742 GCA_964504405.1 uncultured Gaiellales bacterium
CAATTTTCAAAGAACAGAAAGAACCAAAGGCAAGGTTGACCAATGAGCGTAGGCTTGACGGAGCTCATGAAAGAGCGCAGGTGCCGGCTTTGCCGGCACTGGAGCGGGACATGAGCGTGGCAATCGTCGGTGCGGGCCCGGGCGATCCCGGGCTGATCACGGTCAAGGCGCTGCGGCTCGTGCAGGAGTGCGAGGTGCTCGTCTACGACCGGCTCGTCTCGGTCGAGCTCGTGACGCAGGCGGTCGGAGCGGCGCGCATCTCGCGCGACGGTCTCAACCAGGAGGAGGTCAACGAGCTGCTCGCCCACCACGGCCGGCGCGGGCGCAGGGTCGTGCGCCTGAAGGGCGGCGACCCGTTCATCTTCGGGCGCGGCGCGGAAGAGGCCGAGGCCCTCGCCGCCGCGGGCATCCCGTACGAGGTCGTGCCCGGCGTCTCGACACTGACGGCCATTCCGGGCCTCGCGGGGATCCCCCTCACCTCGCGGGACGTCGCCGCGCAGGTGACCGTCCTCACCGGCACGAACGCCGACGGCAGCGAGCTCGACTACGACCGCCTCGCCGGCACGCCGGGCACCCTCGTCATCTTCATGGGCCTGCGGCGGCTCGAGCACATCGCCGACGAGCTGATCCTCGCGGGCCGTTCGGTCGGCGAGGGCGCCGCCGTCATCTCGCGCCTGTCGCTGCCCGACGCCGAGGTGCGCACTGGCACGCTCGGCACGATCGCGCGCGTCGCGGAAGGCCTTCGCTCGCCGGCCGTCGTGGTGGTCGGCGACGTCGTCCACGCCCTACGACTCCGGGAGGTGCTTGCAGCATGAGATCGGGACCGCGCGAAGGGTTCCGCTGGGACCGCCAGACGATCGTCTACGCGATCGACCTCTGGCATCGCAAGCACCTGAAGACGCCGACCGTGCTCGAGTGGGAGACGGCGGGCGAGCATCACCCGTGCCGTCAGACCGTGCTGCGGGTCTTCGGCAGCTGGAACGCCGCGATCCGCGCGGCCGGCTTCCGGCCGCGCCGGCAGGGACGCGCACGCGATCCGTGGCAGCGGCGGCGCTGTCCGGAGACCGGCCGCTGGGTCTCCGCGAGCTAGCCCTTGCCGGCGGTGAGGCCGCCGTCGATCACGAGCCCGGCGCCGACGACGAACTTCGACTCGTCGGACGCGAGGAAGAGCGCGGCGTTCGCGACGTCCTCCGGCGTGCCGAGGGCGCCGGTCAGCTGGCGCGACCGGATCGAGCGGCGTCCTTCTTCCGGGTCGTCGTAGGAGTCGCGGAGGTAGTTCTCGACGAACGGCGTCATGATCGTGCCGGGCATGAGGGCGTTCACGCGCACGCCGTGGGGCGCGAGGTCGACCTGCATCGACTTCGTCATGGCGAGCACCGCGCCCTTCGACGCGGCGTAGGACACGCGGCGGCCGAGGCCGGTCTCGGCGATCGCGGACGACATGTTCACGATCGAGCCCGAGCGCTGCGCGATCATCGCGGGCGCGACCGCGCGGCTCATCAGGAACACGCCGCGCACGTTGACGCGCATCACGCGTTCCCATCGCTCGAGGCTCGTCTCGCCCAGGTCGCCGACGCCTGCGATGCCCGCGTTGTTGAAGAGCACGTCGATGCGGCCGTGCTCGGCAAGCGTGCGCGCGGCCAGCTCCTGTGTGTGCGTCTCGTCGGCCACGTCGAAACCGTCGACCAGGTCGGCGCGGACGACGGTGGCGCCTTCCGACTCGAAGAGGTCGGCGCTCGCCTTGCCGATGCCGGACGCGGCACCCGTGACGATGCAGATCTTGTCCGCGAGCCTCATGTCAGTCCGACGATACGCGAGCGAGCAGCTCGTACGAGCGCAGGCGCGCAGCGTGATCGTGGATCGCTGAGGCGACGATCAGCTCGTCCGCCTGCGTCTCCTCGACGAAGGCCTCGAGCCTCTGCCGTACGGTCGACGGTGAGCCGACGAACGAGCGGCGCATCATCCCGGTGACGCGCACCTTCTCCTCCGGCGTCCAGTACGACTCGATGTCGTCGATGGGCGGCGGCAGCCGGCCGCGCCGGCCGCGGAAGATGTTCGTGAACGACTGCTGCGCGGAGGTGAAGAGGCGGCGCGCGGTCTCGTCGTCGTCTGCGACGACCGCGTTCATCCCGACCATGGCGTACGGCTCTTGCAGCTGCTCCGACGGCCGAAAGCCGGAGCGGTACGCGTCGAGCGCGGGGAGGAGCGCCTCCGGAGTGAAGTGCGACGCGAACGCATACGGGAGACCGAGCGCGGCGGCGAGCTGCGCGCCGTAGAGGCTCGAGCCGAGGATCCAGAGCGGCACGTGCGTGCCGGCTCCCGGCGTCGCGCGCACCGCCTGGCCCGGCCGCGGGTCGGCGAGGAACTGCTGCAGCTCGAGCACGTCCTGCGGGAACGTGTCGGCCATCGTGACGTCGCGGCGCAGCGCCAGGATCGTCAGACGGTCCGTGCCGGGCGCGCGGCCGAGCCCGAGGTCGATGCGGCCCGGATGGAGCGCTTCGAGCGTGCCGAACTGCTCGGCGATGACGAGCGGCGCGTGGTTCGGGAGCATGATCCCGCCCGCGCCGACGCGGATCGACTCCGACCCGGCTGCGACGTGTGCGATCACGACCGCGGTCGCCGCGCTCGCGATCCCGACCGCGTTGTGGTGCTCGGCGAGCCAGAAGCGCCGGTAGCCCAAACGCTCGACGTGACGGGCGAGGTCGAGCGAGTTGCGTAGCGCGTCGCTCGGCGTCGCGCCTTCGACGATCGGTGCGAGGTCGAAGACGGAGAGGGGCGGGAGCGGCATCGCCGAAGGGTGCCTGGCCCGCCCCGTGTGCCGCATCCGTCACCGCAGGAAGAGGCGGGCCCAGGCGTCCGCGAGCCACCGCTCGTACCGCGCGGCCGTCCAGCCGCGCTGCTCGACGAACAGGACGTAGAACTCGGGTGCGTTCGTCGCCCACAGCACGTCGGCAATCTCGTTGCGCGTCAGCTCGCTGCGGAGCTCCCCCGTGGCGCGGAGATCGTCTGCGAGCAGGCGCATGTTCTGCGCGCGCCGCTCCGAGATCTCGCGCCACAGAGCCTCCAGCTCCGGCTCGGCCGAGCTCGCATCTCGGAGCGCCACGACGAGCGGCGCGAGCCGCTGATGGATGCGGCGAATGGCGCGGGCGTAGATCGTGAGCTTCTCGAGCGCGCCGTCCGCGGCGCGGATGCGCTGCACGTAGTCGCGATCCTCCGCCGGGACAGCCGCGCCCGTCCCCGAGATCGCCGCCTCGATCAGCTCTCGGACGAGCCGCGGCTTCGGCCCGACGGCCTCGTAGACCGTGTCGACCGCCACGCCGGCGTCGCGCGCGACCTCTTGCATCGTCATCCCCGCGTAGCCCTGCTCGACCAGCAGGCGACGGGTCGAGTCGAGGATCGCCGCGCGCGTTCGCGCTGCAGTGGCGCGGCGATTTTCGGAGTTGTAGGTGCGGCGGTTGACGCGGCCTGCCATTCGTCGTACAGTCTAATTGATCCGAAGAACATTCGGACTAAAAATGAGGAGGCGAAGATGTACGCATTCGTACAGGACGTTCCGATCGACGAGCAGCTCCACCGCCGCATCGTGGAGCGGATGGGCGACGAGCCGCTCGAGGGCCTCGTGGTGCACGCGGTGCTCGCGAACCCCGACGGCACGCTGCGCTACGTCGACGTGTGGGAGTCGAAGGAAGCGTGCGACCGTGCCTTCGACGAGCGCATTCACCCCGCCGTCCACGCGACGTTCCAGGAGACGGGCTACAGGCCGGCCGGCGAGCCGCCGCGCACGGAGGTCGGCGTCGTGGACGTGCTGCTCGGGAGCGCCGTCACGAGGGCGTGACGCAGCTGAGTCAGCGGAGCGAGATGCGGTCGGGCGGCCAGTACGTGAGGAGCACCGGCCCGATCAGGCTGCTGCGCGGCACGGTGCCCCAGATGCGCGAGTCGCACGAGTGCACCCGGTCGTCGCCGAGGAAGAAATAGCGGCCGGCGGCGACGCGCGGCCAGCTGCCGCTTTCGTCGCCTCGGAACGCCGGTTCGACGTACGGCTCGTTCAATCGCTTCCCGTTGACGAAGATGCGGCCCTCGCGCTCCGTGATCGTGTCGCCGGGCAATCCGATCAGGCGTTTCACGAAGGTCGTGCCGCCGTCGCCGGAGCCGCACTGCGCAGCCGAGGCCGGCGCCGTGAACACGACGATCTGTCCGCGCTGCGGGCTCGAAAAGCGGTAGGCGAGCCGGTTCGCGACAACGCGGTCGCTCGAGGTCGCAGAGCACCACTCGCCCGGCTTGGCGCAGCGCAACGTGGGCTCCATCGACGACGAGGGGATGCGGTACGGCTTCGCGACCTCCGCCTCGAAGACGAGGACGACCGCGACGGCAACGCCGATCGTGACGGTCCAATCGACGAGCGTGCGCCACGGCTGCGGGATCCGCCCTGTCGACCGGTCGAGGACCTTCACGCGGTCAGGGTAACGCCCGCGCCAGTTCGATTGCGCCGAGCACGCCCGCACGGTCGCCGAGCGCAGGGGCGACGATCTCCGGCGCGGCGACGTAGCCGGCGAGCAGCGCGTCGGCGCGCTCGCGTACCGCGTCGAGCAGGGACGGCTGCTTCATCACGCCGCCGCCGACGATCACGAGCTCCGGTGACAGCGTCGTGATCACGTTGACCACGCCCAGCGCGAGGTACTCCGCCTCGAGCTCCCACACCTCCGGCTCGGAGGCGAGCTCGTCGCCGGGCCGTCCCCAACGCGCGCGGATCGCGGTGCCCGACGCGAGCCCTTCGAAGCAATCGCCGTGGAACGGGCACGAGCCGGCGAAGGGGTCGCGCGCCGAGTCGTGCGGGATCCGCATGTGCCCGATCTCCGGATGCGACAGCCCGTGCACGAGCGCGTTGCCCGCCATCACCCCACCGCCGATCCCCGTGCCGACGGTCAGGTAGCAGAACGTCTCCAGCCCGGCGGCGGCGCCCCACCGCTGCTCGCCCAGCGCAGCGGCGTTCACGTCCGTGTCGAACGCGACGGGCACGCCGAGCGCCGATCGAAGCGCCTCGACGACGCCCGTGCCGGCCCAGCCCGGCTTCGGCGTCGTGGTGATGACGCCGCGCGCGAGATCCACGGGGCCGAACGAGCCGACGCCGAGCGCGTCGAGCTCATGGGCCGAGAAGAACTCGACGGTCCGCGCGAGGGTCTCGTTGGGATCCGTCGTCGGAAACGTGACAACCGTGAGGTCAGCCGGGCCGTCGCCGACGGCGCACAGCCACTTCGTCCCGCCTGCCTCGATGCCGCCGTAGCGCACCGTGAGATCATGGCTGCCGTGACGAAGCACCGCGAGATCAAGTCGTGGCTGATGGACATGGACGGCGTGCTCGTGCGCGAGGAGCACGCGATCCCCGGTGCGGGCGAGTTCATCGCCCGCCCGCGCGCGCTGGAGATCCCGTTCATCGTCCTCCCGACCACCTCGATCTACACGCGACGCGACCTGTCGGCGCGGCTGGCGCTCAGCGGCCTCGAGGTGCCCGAAGACCGGATCTGGACGTCCGCGCTTGCGACGGCGGACTTCCTCGAGAGCCAGCGGCCGGGCGGGACGGCGTTCGTGATCGGCGAGTCCGGTCTGACGACCGCGCTCCACTCTGCGGGCTACACGCTCGCCGAGCGGGACCCCGACTACGTCGTGCTCGGCGAGACGCGCACGTACAGCTTCGAGCGCATCGCGCAGGCGATCCGCTTGATCGTGAACGGCGCGCGCTTCATCGCAACGAATCCCGACCCGTCGGGCCCGACGCCCGACGGGCCGCTGCCTGCGACCGGCGCGGTCGCCGCGCTGATCAGTCGCGCGACCGGCGTCGAGCCGTACTTCGTCGGCAAACCGAACCCACTGATGATGCGCTCGGCGCTGAACGCGATCGACGCGCACTCGGAGTCGTCGGCGATGGTCGGTGACCGCATGGAGACCGACGTCGTCTCGGGCCTCGAGGCGGGGATGCACACCGTGCTCGTGCTCACGGGCTCCACGCAGCGTGTCGAAGCCGAGCGCTACCCGTTCAGGCCGTCGCGCATCGTCGACTCGATCGCCGACCTGATCGGCGAGCTGGGCTAGCGCTATCCGACGTAGGCCGCGCCTTCGAGGTTGAGCTTCGAGCCGGGGATGCGAAGCGGGATGCGCCGGACGGCGAAGCCCGAGCCGCTCGGGCGGACGGACCAGAAGAGCCCCCTGATCTCCGAGCCGACGACGATCGAGCCGCCGTACGCGTCGAGCCACGACGCCGGTGCGAAGAAGACGTTCGTCGAGTTCGTGTCCGTCACATAGAGGCCGCGCTTCCCGCCGTGCCGAGAGCGCGAGGGGATGACGACCATCGGGTTCGGCCCGTCGGGCAGCGCCGCGATGCAGCGCGTCCGCCCGCGGGCGTCCATCGCGACGAGCGAGCCGCCCGAGCGGCCGCGGTCGACGGCGAGCACGACGTTCCCCGCCGCGGCGCCGAACGACGAGGGCGCAATGACGAGCTCGTCCGCGCCCCCTGGGCCGCCGTAGGCGCCGATCGTCGAGACGCCGCCGTTCGCTGAGACCGCGTACACGGTTCCGCCTGACGGCGTGGGCGCGCCGGACCGGCCGGTCGCCGCGATCAGCCGGTACCCAAGGCGCCCGACCGTGTCGAACTGCAGGGCGCCGTCGGCCGTCTTGGTCACGGGCAGCCGCGCGAACGTCCTCGTGCTGCCGTCGGGGCCGATGCGGTAGATGACGTTGTCGGGGGCGTGGCAGTACATGAGCCCGGCGGGGAAGCCGTGCGCGGCGGGCGACATACGACAGCGCGTCTCCTCGGAGAGGCGCGGCATCGACGCGAAGGGCGTGGGCGGATTGCCTTCACGGAACACCGCGTTCGTCGTGTTCTCGACGTAGAAGAGCGAGCTCCCGTTCCACACGACATCGGCGAGGCGAAGTCCCGTGTGCGCATAGACGCGCATGGCCGCGGGCGTCGCCGCATCCGCGGTCGTCGCGATCGCGAGTGCGACGACGACGAGGAGCAGCCGGTGCATACCGGGGTTCTACCCAGCGCGCGGCGGCGCAATCCCCGACGGCGCGTCGTACGAGTGGTACGTGTCAGCCATGAAATGCGCGGGGGGACGGTGAGCGTGCGTCCGGTCGCGCGCGCCGCGCCCTCACGAGCCAGTCCGGTAGGCGACGAGCTCGCCGCGCGCGCCCGCGCGCGGCACGCCTGCAGCGAGCAGCAGCGTGTCGCCGCTCACCGACGGGCACGCGTTGACGCCGGCCGGCGCAGTCGCGTGCCAGAGCGTGCGGCCGCTCTGCGCCGAGAGCCCGTACAGCTGCCCGTCGAACGTGGAGGTGAACACGACGTCGTTCGAGACCGTCGCGCAGCCGAAGCTCGGCGAGCCGAACCGCCGCTGCCACGAGGTGCGACCGGTGGCTGCGTCGAGTGCGACGATCCCGCCGCGTCCGCGCGCCGGGTCGACGCGCATGAAGCTGGTGGCGGCGCCGCCGAACGCGTCCTCGGAGTAGCAGAGGTCGACGAAGGGGACGAAGACGCGACCGTCCGCATAGGCGGACGGCGTCTCGACACCGCCGAGCAGCCCGGGGCACACGCTGACTGCGCGCGCGGGGAGGGGGCCTCGGTCGTTCCGGTGCAGGCCGACCGTCGCCTCCCAGACGCGCCGGTGCGGGTTGCGGCTCCACGCGACAACGTGCCCGGCCTTGCCGGAGCCGATCACGAGCGAGCGCGCGACGATCGGCGGGTTCTGGAAGTCGTAGTCGCGCACGTCGTGCGGCGTGACCTGGTCGAACCAGCGCATGGCGCCGCTGCGCGCGTCGAGCGCCACGAGCGAGTCCGTCCACAGCACCGGGCCGGGATATGCACCGCCGTTCGGGCGGGCCTTCGACCCGCCCCATGGGATCGGGTTCGCCGTGCCCACGTAGAGCACGCCGTGATCGATCGTCGGGGTCTGCCACGCACCGCCGCCGCCGAGCTCGTGCGGATGCCTGAACGGTCCGCGGAACGTGGTGAAGCGCCAGCGCACGACGCCGCTGCGAGCGTCGAGTGCGACGACGGCGCCGCGCGAGCCGGGCGTGTAGCCCGTCGTCGCCGTGTACACGAGCCCGTCTGCGACGAGCGGGGCGATGTCGACGAAGCTCTCGGTGGAGCGCAGGATGCGGTTGCGCCAGCGCATCTGACCGGTCTTCGCCGAGAGCGCGAACACAGTTGTGTCGGTGCTGCCGTAGACGACGCCTCGGGCGACCGCGAGGCCGTTCGGGCCGGGATTGCCTGCGTCGAACATGCGCCGCCAGAGGAGGCGGCCGTCGCGCACGCGCAGTGCGAACACGTCGCTCGCGAGATCCTGCAAATACACGACCCCTCCGGCGACGACGGGCGTCGCCGCCGCAACGCCCGATTCCCGCGGCGTCATCGGGATGCGATAGCGCCATGCAACGTGCAGCGCGCCGACGTTGCCCGCGTCGATCGAGGCAGACGGCGCGTCGCGCGTGCCGTGCGCGTCGCCGTTCGGCTGGGCCCAGTCGCTGCTTGCACCGCAGGCCGAGCACGCGATGGCAGCCAGCAGCAGGCCGATACCATGGAGGACATGAGGAACGCGATAGTGGTAACCGCGGCGGCGTTCGCCGTCGCCGCCGTCGTCCCCGCCGCAACCCCAGCGCGGCCGCTGACGACGAAGCCCGGAGTCATCTACGTGCTCAAGACGATCGTCGATGACAAGGGAGTTCACATCCCCAAGGACCAGTTCACGCGGAACGGCGTCACTCGGTACCCGCGTGGCGCGTTGATTCGGTACGACTTCGTCAACAAGGGCACCAAGCCCTACGCGGTGCATATCTGGGCCACCGACACGATCGTGATGAAGCCCGGCTCCACCGCTGCCCGGTTGGTCAACTGGCAGTACCGCGGCACGTACTACTACTGGCGCGTGCTTCGCGGTCATCGTCTGAGCCCCGTCGGCACGGTCATCATCTTCTAGGCGTCGAAGGGCGGGCGCTCGGCGCCCGCCCTTCGCAGAACCGTCGGGCTGGGCCCGACTCAGACGACCTTGAAGGTCGAGACCATTCCGAGCTGGATGTGACGCGGGACGTCGCAGACGACCTGGATCGTCCCCTTCTTCGAGAACACGATCTTCAGCGTCGTCGTCGCGCCCGGAGCGATGATCGCGGAGCGCTTGTTGTAGCTCGTGAAGTCGACGTTGTGCTGCACCGTGCCGGCGTTCTTGACAGTGAAGATCACCGTCGTGCCCTGACGCACGGACGTGCGGGTGAATCCGAACGAGTAGTCCTTCAGCGTGACCGTGATCTTCGTCGGCGCCGCCGTCTTGGACGACGGCGAGGACGCGACGGCGACGCCGGAAACGGCAAGCGCAGCGATCACAGCGAGGAGAGAGATGAAGCGAAGACGCAAGGCGATCCCCTTCTTTGTCGGGTCAAGCAACTGATTGCAAGGTAGCGCGGAAGGCGGGCCTTGGGGCGCCGGTCGAAGCCGGCGCCCCAAGGATTTACGTCCGCGTTACAGCGAGAACGCGTAGATCTGGCCGGCGTTCCCGAGGATGATCACGTACTGCTTCCCATCGGCGCCCGTGTAGGTCACGGGAGGGCCGCCGGGGGCGGTCGGAAGCGGCGACGACAGCCACAGGTTCTTGCCGGTGGCTGCGTCGTACGCGCCGAGCTGCTTCGTGTTCGTCTGGCTCGCGAACACGATGTTGCTGGCGGTCGACAGTGTCCCCGTGCAGCGTGCGCTCGGGATCTTCGGATTCGTCGACCCCGGCTGGTCGTCCTTCCAGGCGACCGTGTTGTCCGCCATGTTCATGGCGACCAACTGCATGACGTCCGGCACCTTGCCCGGCGTCCCGAAGTTGACGCCCAGGGACAGCTGGCCCGGGACGATCGTCTTCTCGGCATTCGGGATCGCGCCGAGCGCCGTTCCGGCGCCGGTGACCGAGCACAGGTACTCGAAGTGCGTGTTCGGGTTGTACGACGAAGGCTGCCAGTCGACGCCGCCCTCCACGGACGGTGCAGACGCGATGAACGTGGAGCCCTTCTTCGTGTACGCGTACGGCGTGAAGATGCAGCCGACGATGTACGGCTTGCCGTCAGGCGCCTTGCCCGGCCACTGCTTCCTGGTCGAGCACTGGTTCGTGAACGGCTGGCCGACAGGATACGGCTGCGTCTTGGACAGGTTCGCGTACTTCGCCGCGGCGCCGGTCAGCTGCTTGACCTTCTTCTCGGTGATGCCGAGGATCGGCTTGCCGGTGACGCGGTTCAGCAGGTAGACCCACCCCGTCTTCGAGGCGATGCCCACCGCGGGCGTGACGCCTGCCTGGCCGCCGTAGGCCAGGTCGAAGAGGACCGGCGGGTTCGTGACGTCGTAGTCCCAGATGTCGTGGTGCACCGTCTGGAACCCCCACGCGAACTGCCCGTTGTTGATGTGGAGCGCGACGATCGAGTCCGTCCACAGGTTGTTGCCCGGGCCGCGGCCGTTCCACGGGACGGGGTTCCCCGTCACGAGGTAGAGGAGGCCGTTGGCCGAGTCGACGGACGGGTAGATCCAGATCGCGCCGCCGCCGCGCTGCCACTCGTTGATGCCCCACGAACCGGAGCCGAGCTGACCGGGGGACGGTGCGACGTACCAGCGCCAGAGCTCGGCGCCGGTCCTCGCGTCGAGGGCGATCGCGAACGAGCGACCTCCCCAGTCGCCGCCGGAGGCGCCCTCGATGATCATGCCGTTGTAGTAGACCGGCGCCGAGGTGAACTGGATGCCGTCGGTCGGGTCGCCGACCTTCGTCTTCCAGATCGGCTGGCCGGTCGACTGATCGAGTGCGACGATGTTCCCGTCGTTCTGGCCTTCGTAGACCTTGCCGTCACCGATGGCGAGCCCGCGGACTGCCGGCAGCAGTGCCGGGTTGTCGGCGGCGGCCGTGTACTGCCACTGCACCTTGCCGGTGGCCCCGTCGATCGCCTGGACCCAGTTGAGGCCGTTCGGCATGTAGACGGTGCCCTTGTAGACGATCGCGCCGCCCTCTTCGGGGACAGCTGCGGCGGCCGTCGGCAGGTTGAACGTGCCGGTCCACGCAAGGTGGAGGCTCGCGACGTTCGACTGGTTGACCTGGGTGAGCGTCGAGAAGCGCTGGTCGTTCAGGCCGCCTCCGACGGTGATCCAGTCGTCACCCGCGGCGCCGGTCTGCTCCTGGGTGGGAGTGAACGCCGGCGCAGGCGTGATCGCGGTGGAGCTCGCCCCCGTGGTTGCCGTCACGACGAGTGCGAGGATCGCGGCGACGAGCGCAACCGGGACGAGCGTGCGGAACAAGCGCATCTTCCCCCTTCTTCATACGGTTTGCTGATGGGATACGCGCCTTCTGGGGCAGCGCGACCGGGAATGTTACGCGGCGTAACAACTCTCCGCGGCGGAAGTCGCAAGATGCGTAGATTTCCGCCATGGACGGGCGCCTGACGGACGCGTATGCCAC
Organism: uncultured Gaiellales bacterium; assembly: GCA_964504405.1. Taxonomy (GTDB): domain Bacteria; phylum Actinomycetota; class Thermoleophilia; order Gaiellales; family Gaiellaceae; genus PALSA-600. Next base: position 11,463 of record CAZDEX010000014.1, read on the forward strand.
GGCGGAGCGGCTCCGGGCGAACGTGGAGACGGTGGTGGTCGGCAAGACCGCCCAGATCCGGCTCGTCCTGGCCGCCCTTGCCTGCCGGGGCCACGTCCTCCTCGAGGACGTCCCCGGGACCGCGAAGACCGTCCTCGCACGCGCCCTTGCGGGCAGCATCGATGGGGCGGCGGTCTCCCGGATCCAGTGCACGCCCGACCTGCAGCCCACGGACGTCACGGGGCTGACCGTCTACGACCCGAAGGAGCGCGAGTTCCGGTTCCGGCCCGGCCCGGTCTTCGCGAACGTGCTGCTGGTCGACGAGATCAACCGCGCCATGCCGAAGACCCAGTCGGCCCTCCTCGAGGCGATGGCGGAAGGGCAGGTCACCGTCGACGGCACGACGCACCCGCTCGAGGAGCCGTTCCTCCTCCTCGCGACCGAGAACCCGATCGAGCAGGAGGGCACCTTCCCGCTCCCGGAAGCGCAGCTCGACCGGTTCCTGCTGCGCACGGCCCTCGGCTACCCCGATCTGAACGAGGAGCTCTCGATCGTCGAGGGCCAGCTCGGCGGTCACCCGCTCGATCAGCTGAAGCCGGTCGTCGACACCGCCTCGGTGGGCGTGCTGCAGGCGGCGGTCGAGGACGTCTACGTCGACGAGCTCATCCGGCGCTGGGTGGTGGCGCTCGTCCGCGCGACGCGTTCGCTCGACTTCGTCGTGCTCGGCGCGTCGGTGCGCGGGTCGCTCTCGCTCGAGCGCTGCGCGCGTGCGCTCGCGCTCGTCGAGGGACGCGACCACGTCGAGCCAGAGGACGTCGAGCGGTTGTTCGAGCCCGTGCTCGTGCATCGCCTGGTGCTCGCCCCGGACTACCTCGCAGACGAGGAGCCGACGACCGACGAGATCGCGCGCCGTGTGTGGGAGGCCTGCCTCGCGGAGGCACCGCGGCCCGAGCCGCAGTGGGACGAGGCTCGCGGCGTGGCACGCGCCGCCGGCGGGTGAGCGCCCGCAAGCGCGCGTTCCCACTCGTCCCGCGCCGCAGGCTGCAGGGCACGCCGTTCGGCGAGCGCCGAAGCGCGCGCCGCGGACGTGGCTCGGACGTCGCGGGCACGCGGCCCTACGTGCCGGGCGACCCCGTCTCGACGATCGACTGGTTCGCGTCGGCGCGCCTTTCGTCTGCGCGCGGCGGCGACGAGTTCGTCGTGCGGGAGACGTATGCCGAAGAAGCGCCGCGCGTCCTCATCGTCGTCGACCGTCGTCCGTCGATGGCGCTCTACGGCCCCGACTTCCCCTGGCTGTCGAAGCCGGATGCGATCCGCGCCGCAGCGGACGCGATTGCCCGCGCGGCGAGCGCGGCGCGCGCCGAGCTCGGGTACGCCGACACGGTCGGCGAGCGCACGCGGGTGTACTCGCCGGGCGCGATCTCGCCGCGGCGCGTGCTCGAGCGTATGCGCAATGCGCCCTTCGATGCACCCTCCGGCAGCCTGCAGCATGCGCTTGCTGCCCTTCTCAACCGGCGGGCCGAGCTGCCGCAAGGCTCGTTCGTCTTCATCGTCTCGGACTTCCTCGACGAGGTCGACCAGGGGCTGTGGGCGCGCATGGCTTCGTCGCTGTGGGACGTGGTGCCCGTCGTCGTGCAGGACCCGACCTGGGAGCAGAGCTTCCCGGACGTGCACAACGTGCTCGTGCCCTTCGCGGCCGCGGACGGCGAGGCGCCGACGCTCATCCGCCTCGGCCCGACCGCCACGGCGGCCCGGCGCCGCGCGAACGAAGCGCGGATCGAGCGGCTGCTGCGGACGTTCCGCGTGCACACGTTCGACCCCGTCGTGCTCGACTCGTCGCAGCAGGCCGCCGTCGACTCCGCGTTCCTGCGCTGGGCCGAGCGCCGACAGCGCCGGAGGCGCAGATGATCGTTCTCGCGGCCGCCGCCGCGCTCGTCACGTTCACGCCGAACCCGAGCCACTTCGGCGAGCTCGTGACCGCGCGCGTGCAGGGCCCGGGGTCGCCGAGCTTCGCGCCGTTCGTCGTGCGCGCGCAGCACGGTGGCACCTACATCCTGCAGTGCCTCGACCCGGTCTGCGTCCCCGGCGCAAAGCCGCGCGTCCTGCACGTCTCGGGCGCGCGCGTCGAGATCGTGCCGACCGCGACGGCCGCCGAGGTCGCGCGTCCGCTGCGCTCCTTCCACCGGCAGACGACGCCGCCGCCCACGAGCTACACCATCCGGCCGCGCCTGCTGCGCGCGCTGCTCTTCGGCGGCGCCGCGCTGCTGGTCGCGGGAGCGGCTCTTCTGCTCGCGCCGCTCGCCAAACGGCTCGTCCCCGAGCCGAGAGACGACCGCACGCAGCTGCAGCGTGCGCTCGACCTCGTGCGCGCCTCGGTCACGCGCGGCGCCGGCGATCGCCGCCGGGCGCTCGATCTGCTTGCGCGCGCGCTTGGGCACGATCGCGCGCGCGCCGCACTCGAGCTTGCGTGGTCGCGACCGCAGCCCGACGCGGGACGCATCGAGTCGCTCGTCGAGTCCGTGGAGTCGCGCGACCAATGAGCTGGATCCCGCTCGCCGACTTCGACCGCCTCGCGCGCGCGAGGCGCCGTACGTCGATCGTCCGCGCGGTCCTCGCGGCTGCGCTCGTCGCGATCGTCGGGGGAATGATCGTCGCGTCCGCGCATCCCCAGGCGCCGACCTTGCGCTTCCTGCCGCGCGGGAGCACCGGCATCGTCGTGCTCGACCTCTCGGCCAGCATCTCGACGGACACCTATCAGCGGATCGGCGAGACGCTGCGCGAGCTCGGCTCGACGAACGGCCGGTACGGGCTCGTCGTGTTCTCCGACATCGCGTACGAGGCCCTGCCGCCCGGCACGCCGTCCGCGGAGCTGACGAAGTACTCGCGCTACTTCACGCTGCCGCCGACCACGAACGGCTTCTTGCCCGCGTTCCCGACGAACCCATGGACGAACTCGTTCAGCGGCGGGACGCGCATCTCCGCCGGGCTCGCGCTCGCGTTGCAGCTGATCCGCGACGAGCACGTGAAGAATCCGGCGGTCGTCCTCATCAGCGACCTCGACGACGACCCGGGCGACATCCAGCACCTCGCGGGCGTCGCGCTCGCCTACCGGCAGGCGTCGATACCCGTGCGCGTCGTCGCGCTCGATCCGCAGCCGAAGGACAAGAACCTGTTCGCGCGGCTGCTCGAGCGCGCGGCGACCGTGCAGCAGGGCCGGCTGCCCGGCGAGCGCGCGCAGACGACCGGCGCGCGGGTCCCGCCTTGGCTCGCGGGGCTCGTCGGGCTCGCCGTGCTCATGCTCGCGCTGAACGAGCTCTGGGGCGCACGGCTCGAATGGAGGCCCGCGTGATCCGCGTGCTCGCAGCGCTCGCTGCGCTCGTCGCGGCGGCGCTCCTCGTCGGGATCGCGATCGACGCAGGCCGCTGGGAGCATGCGACGACGCGCGCCCCCTCGACGCTCGTCGGCGGCGCCGCCGAGAGCCTGCTCGGAACGCGCGACGACATCGCGCTGCGGCGTGCGATCGCGACGTTCGTCACTGCGGAGAACACGCCGTACGGATTCGACAACGGCGCGAACCAGGCGCGCGTGCGCGCACTCGCGCAGGGCGTTCTGGCGGACGTCGTGTCGTCGTCGTCGCCGGCGCAGGCGTCGCAGGCCGGCGACCTGCTCGGCGTCCTGTCGTGGGGCGGCATCCGCGCGCCGGTCGGCGCCGTCGATCCGGCGGACCGCGCCGTTGAGGCATTCACCGACGCGGCCCGCCTCGATCCGTCCAACACCGACGCACGCTTCAACCTCGAGGTCGCGCTGCGCTCGCTGCAGAGCACGGGGATCCGCCACGGCCCGAGCCCCAGCAGCGGCCCGCGCGGCACCGGCCACAGCGGGGCGGGGGCGGGCACCGCGGGGGAGGGGTACTGATGCTCGCGTTCGCCGTGTCGTTCCTCACCCCGCGGGCGGCGTGGCTCGCGGTGCTCGTGCTCATCCCGCTGGCCGCGCTGGCCGTCGCCGCGCGCCGGGTCGATCGCGTGCGCACCGCGCTTCGCGTGCCCGATCCCGGCTCCGGAGGCAGCCGCCGTCGCGCTGCGCTCGTCGTTGCGATCGCGCTGTTGCTCGTTCTCGCGGCGATGCAGCCGGTCGTGCGTGCGCATACCTCGGTGCGCGAGCGCTCCGACGCCGCGGCGTTCGTCGTGGTCGACGTCTCGCGCTCCATGGCTGCGTCGCACTCACCCGGCTCGCCGACACGGCTCGCGCGGGCGAAGCAGGCGGCCTACAAGCTCGGCGCCGAGCTCGCCGGTGTGCCTCTCGGGGTGGCGACCTTCACCGACCGCGTGCTGCCGAATCTGTTTCCGACGTCGGACACTGCAGCGTTCGACTCCACGGTCTCCTCGCTCGTCCCGAACTCGCCGCCGCCGCGCGACGTGAACCAGGTCGCAACCACGTTCGACGCGCTGAACGCGCTCGCGACTGAGGGGTTCTTCCGCCCGTCCGTGCACCGGCGTGCGGTGGTGCTGATCACGGACGGCGAGAGCCGTGCGTTCGATCCCGCAGGGATCGCGGGCGAGCTGCGCTCGCACGGGATCACGCTCTCGGTCGTTCGCGTGGGCGACGGTGCCGACCGCGTCTGGCGCTTCGACGGGAAGCCGGAGGCTGCCTACCGGCCCGATCCGGCCGGCGCGCAGTTGAACATCGCGCGTCTCGACCGCGCCACCGGAGTGGCTCCGGGAGCGACCCCGGCGTCGATCGTCCGCCGCGCGATCGGCAGCGGGCCGACATCCGTCGTCGGCGTGGAACCACGCTCGCGCACGCTCGCGCCGGTCCTCGCAGGACTCGCGCTCATCCCGCTGGCTCTCCTCCTGCTCGGCGAAGCGCCACCAGGATCGTTACGTGGCGTAACGTTCCGCGCAGGGAACGTCGCCGACCGGAGGGGAGCACCAGCATGAGGAACGGGCTCGTCCTGGCGGGGATCGCGATTTCGCTTTCGCTCCTCGCAGCCGGTGCATCCGGCGCGTCGGCGCCCGCCGGCGACTGGGCGTCCTTCGGGCGTTCGACCGACAACATGCGCCACTCGCCGCTGACCCAGATCACGCGCGCGAATGTGGACCAGCTGGGGCGCGTCTACAACCTCGATCTGAAGACGCTCGACCCGGACGTGCGCCGCGGCGAGCAGTCGTACCCGCTCGCGATCGGCGGCACGCTGTACGAGACGACGAACGACGCGCAGGTGTTCGCGCTCGACGGCGCGACCCGGAAGGTGATCTGGCATTTCAAGCCCGCGAACAGCGGGCTGTTCAGAACTTCGGGATCGTCGCGAACCGCGGTCTCGCCTACTGCGACGGCGCGCTCTTCCTGCTCACGCTGGACATGCACCTGAACAAGCTCGACCCGAAGACCGGCGGGCTCCTCGGCCGCGTCGCGATCGGCAAGGCGGTGCCCGGCGCGTCGACGAACTACGGCTATTCGCAGACGAGCGCGCCGATCTGCGCGAACCACCGCATCTTCGCCGGCGCTTCCGGCTCCGAGTAGGGCGTCCGCGGGTACGTGATGGCGTGGACGACGTCGCTTCGACCAGCCTGGCCGAGCCCCGTCTGGACCGTTCCGCCCGAGCAGCAGAGCTGGCGCTCGGCGAGCCGGATCGTCGGCGGCGGCGCGGTGTGGACGCCGGTGACCGCCGACCCGGTCTCGAACACGGTCTTCTGCGGCACGGGCTCTGCGACGCCGCTCTACTTCCCGCAGCTGCGCCCCGGCCAGAACCCGCGCACCGACTCGTTGATCGCCGTCGATCTGAAGACGGGGCACCTCAAGTGGTGGCGCCAGCTGATCGCCGGCAACCAGTGGTCGTACGACGCAGCGCGACCATGGACGTGAAGCTCCCTGCGTCGCCGACGACGCCGCTCGCCGAACCGACGTCGAGCTCGTACACCGGCGCGTACTACAACGGCGTCCTCGTCGGCGTGTCCGGCCCGGGCGGTGTGATCAAGCCGATCTCGGCGACGTGGCCGGACCTGCGCGGGCGCTTCACGCTCGTGTTGCCCGGCTCGGCGCGCGGGAAGCCGCTGCGGGTGTGGGAGGACGCGTCGACGTTCTTCCAGACGGGCGCCGCGGTGCCCGGCGGGCCGATCCAGGTCGGCGTCTGGCCGTCGATCCCGCCGGGGGACCAGCCACAGGGCCTCGCGGTCGTCCGCGGGTAAGCCGGGGAGGGCTAGGGCGCGAGGAGCGCGCCGCGGGCGCCCTCGCTGTGCCCGCTCGCGGTGCGCAGGGCGGCGTTCAGCCTCTGGAGGTCGGTGACCATGCGCTGCGTCGTCGC
>CAZDEX010000015.1:0-6233 GCA_964504405.1 uncultured Gaiellales bacterium
CGAAGTCGGGATCGACCGGCCAGCCGTGCGGGCACCGGTCGGGGTGCCCGAGCTTCTCGTCGATCCGCTCGACCATCTCGTCGGTGAACGTGCCGCCGAGCTCGTCCGCGTGGACGTGCGCCTCCGCCGCGGTGTAGCCCATGAAGTCCGTGAGCAGGCGCTCGATGATCCGGTGCTTGCGGACGACGCTGCGCGCACGCTCGATCCCGGTCGGCGTGAGGATCGCCTCCTTGTGCTCGCCGCGCTCGACGAGCCCTTCGCCCTCGAGCCGCTTCAGCATCTCCCCGGCCGAGGCCCGCGAGACGCCGAGCATCTCGGCCACGCGGGAAGCGATCGTCTGCGACGTCCCGGGGGACGGCTGATACTCGCCGATCGGGAACGCGAGGAAGTAGATCGTCTCGAGGTAGTCGTCGATGCCGTGGCTCGTCGCCATCCGTCGATCGTACCCCTGACAATTTCTGTAAGGTGCCCCTTACATGAGCACCGCCCAGACACTTCTGCTCGGCGCGATCGCCGGGGTCACGATCTTCCTCGGCCTCCCGGTCGGGCGGCTCGAGATGCGCTCGAAGGCCGTGCGGGCGGCGCTGACCGCGTTCTCCGCCGGAATCCTCGTCTTCCTGCTCTGGGACGTGCTCGGCCACGGCGTGGAGCCCGTCGAAGCCGCCGTCCAGGCCCATCACTGGGGCCGGGTCGCCGAGATCGGGCCGCTGCTCGGAATCGGGCTCGCACTCGGCTTCGTCGGCCTCGTCTACTACGACCGCTGGATGACGAACAAGCGCTCGACCCCGCTCGTCGGCCCGGGCGCGGCGGCGATCGACGAGTTCGACTCGCGGGGCTGGGTCGAGCGGCTCACGCCCGGCAAGCGCCTCGCGCTGCTGATCGCGACCGGCATCGGGCTGCACAACTTCGGCGAGGGCCTCGCGATCGGGCAGGCCGCCGCGGCGAACGAGCTCTCGCTCGCGCTCGTTCTGATCATCGGCTTCGCCCTGCACAACGCGACGGAGGGCTTCGGCATCGTCGGGCCGCTGTCGGGCGAGTCGGAGAAGCCCGGCTGGGGGTTCCTCGGCCTGATGGGCCTGATCGGCGGCGGCCCGACGTTCGTCGGGACGGTGATCGGGCAGGCGTGGGTGAGCGAGGCGCTCGCGGTCGCGTTCTTCGCGGTCGCCGCAGGGTCGATCCTCTACGTCGTGCTGCAGCTCGTCGAGGTGTGCCGGCGCTACACGATGCCGGTCGTCGTCGCCTGGTGGCTGTTCGCCGGCCTCGTGGTCGGATTCGCGACCGATTTCGTCCTGGTCGCCGCCGGGGCCTGATCTACCGTAGGCGCTCGTGGGCGCCTTCCTGCACGCAGTCGGAGTCTTCTTTCAGCACCTGACCGAGGTGAAGTGGATTGCGCTCGCGATCGCGCTCGCGTGCCACGTGATCAAGCTGCTCTTCCGCTCGCGCGCGTGGCAGAACATCCTGCGCGCGTCGTTCCCCGACACGAAGCTCAAGCTGCGCAGTGCGTTCGGCGCGTACGTTGCCGGCGTCGGCGTCAATTCGATCGTCCCTGCGCGCGGCGGTGACGTCGTCAAGCTGTACCTCGTTCGTGGGCGCATGCCCGAGGCGAACTACCCGACGCTCGGCGCGACGCTCGTCGTGGAGACGATCTTCGACTTCTTCGTCGCAGGAGCGTTGATCGTGTGGACGCTCTCGATAGGCGTTCTGCCGACGCACCAGGTGTACTCGCGCATCCCGACCGTCGACTGGAAGTTCTTCCTGCGCCACGACCAGGCGACGGCGATCGGGATCGCCGTGCTGCTCCTCGCCCTCTTGATCGCCTTCCTCTGGGCGCGTCGGCGCGTCGAGGGCTTTTGGGAGCACGTCCGCCTCGGGTTCGCGGTCCTGCGCGACCGGCGCGCGTTTCTCGTCGGCGTCGTCACCCCGCAGGCGATCTCGTGGGGCTTCCGCATCGCGACGCTCTATTTCGCCCTCGAGGCGTTCGGCGTCCACGCGTCGATCCACAACGCGCTGCTCGCGCAGGTCGTCGACTCGCTCGCGACGCTGTTCCCCGCGACGCCGGGCGGCGCCGGCACGAAGCAAGGGCTGATCGTCTTCCTGTTCCGCGGGCAGGCGATCTCGAAGTCGCTCCTGCTCGCGTTCAGCGTCGGCGTGAACATCGCGATCACGGCCGTCAACGTGCTGCTCGGGCTCGCCGCGATCGGGTTGATGGCGAAGACGCTCTCCTTCAAGAGCCTGCGTTCGCGCGCCGAGGCAGCGCAGCCCGCGTAGTGCCGTTCGCTTCCGTGTATCCGCTCGTCACCGCGCGCGCGGTCGCGCGCGAGTTCACCTACGAGGTCCCGGACGACGTGCATGTCGGGTCGATCGTGCGGGTGCCGTTCGGCCGGTCACGCGCACGCGGGATCGTGACCGCGCTCGTCGACGGGCCGCCCGAGGGCGTCGACGCGCGGCCGATCGAAGACGTGGTGGGCGAGATCCCGGCGACGCTCGTCGAGCTCGCGCTGTGGCTCGCCGACTACTATGGCTCGACGCCGGCGCGCGCGCTCGCGCTCGTCGCCCCGGAGACGCCGAAGCGCCGCAACGAGCAGGCGCCTCCCGCCGAACGGCAGGCGCTCGGCGGGGAGGCGGAGCCGCTCGAGCTCTCCGAGGCGCAACGCGCCGCGGTCGCGCGAATCACGAGCGGCGACCCGGGCAACTACCTGCTCTACGGCGCCACCGGGTCGGGCAAGACCGAGGTCTACCTGCAGGCGATCGCAGCGATGCTCGAGCGCGGCTTCGGGTCGATCGTGCTCGTTCCCGAGATCGCTCTTGCACCCCAGACGGTCGGCCGCGTGCGACAGCGCTTCGGTGACCGCGTGGCGATCCTGCACAGCGCGCTCACGGATGCGGAACGCCGTGACGAACGCGCCCGCATCGCGAGCGGCGAGGCGCGCATCGTCGTCGGAGCGCGCTCGGCGATCTTCGCACCGATTCGCGGCCTCGGCCTGATCGTCGTCGACGAGGAGCACGATCCGTCCTACAAGCAGGACTCCGACCCGCGCTACGACGCGCGCACCGTCGCAGCGAAGCGCGCCGCGCTCGAAGGTGCCGTCGCGGTGTACGGGTCGGCGACGCCGCGTCCCGAGAGCTGGGCTGCGCTGGAACGGCTCGAGCTGGGCGGTCGCATTGGCGCGGAGCTTCCGCCCGTGCGCGTGATCGACTTGCGGCGCGAAGCCGGGTATCCGCTCTCGGCGCCGCTGCTGCGCGAGCTGCGCGGCGTCGCGGAGAACCGCGGGAAGGCCATCCTGCTTCTCAACCGCCGCGGCGTGGCGCCCGCGCTGCACTGTCGCGCGTGCGGCACGACGATCCGCTGCCCGAACTGCGACGTCTCGCTCGTGCTGCACGGCGACACGTCGCTCCGCTGCCACCACTGCGGCTACACGACCGAGTCGCCTTCGACGTGCCCGGCCTGCGGCTCGCCCGACCTGGCGCGGCTCGGTGCCGGCACGCAGAAGCTCGAGCGCGAGCTCGAGCGGGAGCTGCCGGAGCTCGAGCTGATCCGGCTCGATGCGGACGCGATCGCGAAGCCCGAACAGCTCGCCGAGTCGCTCGCGCGCTTCCGCGACGCCGAATGCGCCGTGCTGCTCGGGACCCAGATGGTCGCGAAGGGCCATCACTTCACCGGCGTCGAGCTCGCCGCCGTGATCGACGCGGACACCGGTCTCGGCATGCCCGACTTCCGCGCGGAGGAGCGGACGTTCCAGATGATCACGCAGCTGGCCGGGCGCAGCGGCCGCGACGCGCCCGGCCGCGTGCTCGTGCAGACCTTTCAGCCCGATTCGCGCCCGGTCTCGCACGCGGCGCGGCACGACGTGGGGAGGTTCCTGACCGAGGAGCTCGCGCGCCGACGCGCGCTCGACTATCCGCCGTACTCGCACCTCGTGCGGATCGTCGTCAGCGGGCCGGAACTGGAGCCGGTCGTGCGCGCGCTCGACGAGCTGAAGGCCGGGATCAAGAACGCCGAGCTGCTCGGCCCGGCTGCGCTCCTGCGGCTGCGGGGCAAGCATCGCGCGCAGCTCGTGGCGAAGACGGAGCACCCGCGCCGCATCGCGTCGCAGGCGGCGCGCCTGCTGTCGGCGGCGGCTCCGGCGATGCGGAAAGCGAAGCTGACGGCCGTGGTGGACGTCGATCCGCAGAGCTTGTGAATCTGATTCGGCGCAGCCGAACCAGATTCAAGGGTTACGCGCACCGCGACTGCCGGTGAAACCCATGATTCTGATTCGCTGCGCGAATCAGAATCGGTCGGGCACGATGTGCGGCAGATGAAACGCCGCCCCGAGGACATCATCGGCGAGTGGGGGATCCGCGACGTCACGCCGCGCTCGGCCGCCGAGCGCGACAAGCTCGTGGGCGAGGTCGAGCTCAACCCGCTGACCGGCACGCCGCAGAAGCGGCGCATCCGCCGCTTCCGGCCCGAGGCAGACCGCTACCTCGTCTCCCTCGGCGGGCCGCTGCCGTACATGCAGCGCCTGCGGCAGATCGACGACGCGATCGAGGAGCACGAGCGCCGCTTGGCCGCCGCGTACGCGGAGCACGGCGCCGACCCGGTCGCCTGGCGGCGCCTCGCCGAGCGCTGGAACTTCAGCGAGGTCAACGACCTGATCGAGCGCCACAACCGCTGGTACCCGATCGAGGCCCGCCTGCCGATGAACCCACGCACGCGCGACTTCGTCCAGGTCGGCGGCAAGCCCTACCGGCGCGAGCCGCTGGACGCCCGCTGGATCCTCAGGAAGTTTCCCTAGACTGCACCGGCTGTGGCCCACGATCACGATCACGAGCACGACCATGAGCACGACCACGAGCACGACGAGCACGCCGCCGAGGAGGCGGAGCGCGAGGCTCGGCGCCGGCTCGCGCTCGCTCAGATTCGCCAGTACGGCGACCCCGCGCTTCGCCTCGTCGCGCACGACGTCGACGAGTTCGACGACGACCTGCGCCGGCTCGTCGACCGGATGATCGTCCTGATGCACGAGGCGCAGGGCGTCGGCCTCGCCGCGACCCAGGTCGGCGTGCTGCGCAGGCTCTTCGTCTTCGAGCCCGACGAGGATGGGCCGCGCGCGATCGTCAATCCCGTCGTGGTCGAGAAGGGCGAGGACACGGCGTCCGACGACGAAGGCTGCCTCTCGCTCCAGGGCGTGAAGGTCCCCGTCGAGCGCTCTACGCGCATCGTGCTCGAGGGGAAGGATCCGAACGGCGAAGACGTGCGCTACGAGCTCGACGAGTACGGGTCGCGCGTCGTGCAGCACGAGCTCGACCATCTGGACGGCGTGTTGATCATCGACCGCACCGACGACGCGCACCGCAAGGAAGCGCTCTCGATCCTGCGGCCACGCGTCGTTCTCAGGTGACCCCAATGCGCATCGGCGTCGCGGCGACGGCGCCGCTCGGCGCCGACGTGCTCGAGCGGCTCGCCGAGCAGCACGAGGTCGCGTGGCTGCTCACGCGCCCGGACGCGCCGCAGGGCCGGGGGCGGAAGCTCGGGCCGCCGCCGGCGAAGCTGATCGCCGACGAGCTCGGCATCCCGGTCCACCAGCCGGAGAAGCCGGAGCTCCCCGCGCCGGTCGACCGCGTCGTCGTCGCTGCGTACGGGCTGTACATCTCGCCGCGCCTGCTCGCACAGTCGGTCTGGCTGAACGTCCATCCCTCGCTCCTGCCGCGCTGGCGCGGAGCGGCGCCGGTCGAGCGCGCGATCCTCGCGGGCGACGAGCAGACCGGCGTCACGATCCACGAGACGGTGGAAGCGCTCGACGCGGGGCCGGTCGCAGCGCAGGAGAGCTTCGAGGCCGGTGAGCTCGACGCCGGTGAGGTGTTCGCGAAGTCGGCGGAGGTCGCGGGACGCCTGCTCGCCGAGGTGATCGAGTCGCCGACGTTCGTGCCGCAGCCCGAAGAGGGAGCGGTCTACGCGGAGAAGATCACTGCGGCCGACCGCGAGCTCGATCTGAACGACCCGCTCGACTCCTGGCGCCGCGTGCGCGCGCTCTCGCCGCACATCGGCGCGCGCGGCGAGCTCAACGGCCGCCGCGTCACGATCTGGAAGGCGCGGCTCGACGGCGACACGTTCGTGCCCGTGATCGTTCAGCCCGAGGGCCGCAACCGCATGAGCTACGACGAGTTCGTGCGCGGACTGCGGTGATCGCGCCCGCGCGCCGCGCCGCGTACGAGGTCGTGCGCCGCGTCTTCGAGGAGGACGCCTACGC
>CAZDEX010000015.1:6333-17530 GCA_964504405.1 uncultured Gaiellales bacterium
CGCGCCGCGCCGCGTACGAGGTCGTGCGCCGCGTCTTCGAGGAGGACGCCTACGCCGACCGCGCGCTCGCGTCCGCAGTCGAGGGTCTCGACCCACGTGATCGCGCACTGGCGCAGCGACTGGCGTACGGAACGGTGCAGCGCGCGCGCACGCTCGACTTCGGCATCGAGCAGCTCGGCAAACGCCCGGTGCGGAAGCTCGACGGCCCGGTCAAGGCCGCGCTACGGCTCGGCGCGTATCAGCTCGCCTTCACGGACCAGGCCGAGCACGCCGTCGTCGACGACGCGGTCGAGCTGGTGCGCGGTGCGCGGCTCGAGCGCGCGGTGCCGTTCACGAATGCCGTCATGCGCCGGCTCGCCCACGGCCTGCGCGGCCTCGTCGCGTCGCTCCCCGAAGGGCCGGTCAAGCAGTCGTATCCGGACTGGATATCAGAGGTGTGGGCGCGCGACTTCGGCGACGAGGCGGCGGTCTCGCTGATGCGCGCGCAGAACGAGCCACCGGCGCTGGAGGTGCGCGCCGGCGAGCCCGTCGGGGAGCCGTCTGATGTACCGGGCGCGTACCGCGTGGAGGCCGTTGATATATCGCGCATGCGGCCGATGAGCCGCGCCTCGCAGCTCGCGGCGCTCGTCGTCGGCTCGCAGGACGGCGAGCGGGTTCTCGATTCGTGCGCGGCTCCCGGCGGCAAGACGAACATGCTGCGTGGCGAGGTCACCGCCGTCGAGGTGCACCCGGGCCGTGCGGACGCGCTCGCGAAGAGCGTCGGCCCCAACGTCCACGTCGTCAATGTCGATGCGCGGGAGCTCGACGAGAGCGGCTTCGACCGCGCGCTCGTCGACGCGCCGTGCTCGGGGCTCGGGGTCCTCGCGCGCCGGCCGGACCTGCGATGGCGGGCGCGGCCACTGCCGGAGCTGCAGCTCGAGCTGCTGCGCGCCGCCGCCGAGCGGACGAAGGCGGGCGGCACCGTCGTCTACTCCGTCTGCACCCTGAATGCCGACGAGAACGAAGCGGTCGTCGACGCGTCGGGCCTCGCCGTCGAGCCGCTGACCGGCGAGTGGCCGCAGTACGCGCATCCCACGCGGCCCGAGTTCGTGCTCACGCGCCCCGATCGCGACAACACGAGCGGCTTCTTCATTGCACGCCTGCGCGTTCCGTAAGATCGGGAACCTGCGTGCCGTGGCGTGACTGGATTCGAACCGTCGAAGTGGAGCCGTCGATCTACGGCGCCGACTTCTCGCGCCTCGGCGAGCAGCTCGAAGAGCTCCTTCGCACCGGGACACGCGTGTTCCACTTCGACATCGGCGACGGGCACTTCGTCGAGCCGATCACGATCGGGCCGATCGTGCTGCAATGGATTGCACCGATCATTCACCGCTACGGCGGCGTGATCGACGTGCACATGATGGTCGAGAGCCCGGCCAAGTACTTCGCGCCGATCGCCGCTGCAGGCGGAGACAGCGTGACCTTTCACTACGAAGCGGTCGACGACGTGCCGGCGACGATTCGTGCGGCGCGTGAGCAGGAGCTGCAGGTGGGCGTGGCGTTCAACCCCGAGACGGAGCCGGAGGACGTGGCGCAGGTAGCCGACGACGCCGACATCGTGCTGTGCATGAGCATCCACCCCGGCTACTCCGGGCAGGAGTTCCAGGAGGCGGCCTACGAGCGCGTCGAACGCCTGCGCGGGCTGTTGCCGGACGAGATCTTCATCCAGGTCGACGGCGGGGTGAACCAGGACAACGTTCGCGAGCTCTACGACCGCGGTGCGCGGCTGCTCGTCGCGGCGTCGGCGATCTTCGGGTTCGAAGACCTGCCGCGCGCCTACCGCAGGCTCGTGCAGCAGCTCGCGTGAGTATCTCTCGCGCGCTGGAGCTCGCGCGTGCCGCGGGCGGGCGCGCCCATCCGAAGCCGACCGTCGGCGCGGTCGTGGTGCGCGACGGTGAGATCGTCGGGGAAGGCGCGACCGAAGCGGGGGGACGCCATGCGGAGGTTGTCGCGCTCGACACGGCCGGTGAACGCGCGCGCCGGGCGACGCTCTACGTCACGTTGGAGCCGTGCGCGCACCACGGCACGACGCCGCCCTGCACGAACGCGATCCTCGCTGCGGGGATCGAGCGCGTCGTCTTCGGCGCGCGCGATCCGAACCCGGAGGCCGCGGGTGGGGAGGACGTGCTGCGCGCTGCGGGAGTCGACGTCGAGTTCGTCGACTGGTTCGAGGCGCGGCAGCTCAACGAGGCGTGGAGGACGTGGGTGACGAAGCGCCGGCCGTTCGTGATCTACAAGGCCGCGATGACGCTCGACGCGCGGCTGACGGTGCCGGGACGGCGCTGGGTGAGCGGCGAGGAGAGCAGGCGGCTCGTGCACGAGCTGCGCGCGCAGGTCGACGCGGTCGCCGTCGGCGGCGGAACTGCGCGCGCCGACGACCCGCGCCTCGACGCACGCGGCGTCGAGACGCCGAAGGGCCAGCCGCGCCGGCTCGTCTTCTCCGCCGCCGAGCACGGCGGGCTCGAACGGCGGGGCGGGCCGCTCGCTGACGAGCTCCAGGCGCTCGGCGAGGAGGGCGTCCAGTCGCTCCTGCTCGAAGGCGGCCCGACGCTCGCCACATCGTTCTTCGAGGCCGACCTGATCGACAAGGTCCTGGTCTTCGTCGCGCCGGTCGTGGCCGGGGAGGGGCCTCCGCTCGTCGGTGCGCTACCCTCCGCGCGCGCGTTCACCCGTTTGGCGTCTCGGCCGGTCGGCGATGACGTGCTTCTCGAAGCGTATGTCCACGAGCCCTGATGCATCCCAGCGCGCCGACGACCAGCTCGTCACGCACCTCAGCCACTGGCTGACCCGCCAACTCGGGAACGACGAGCTGCGCCGCAAGGTGGAGGAGATCGACACCGACGAGCTCCCGCCCGGCGGCCGGCAGGCGATCAACGAGCTGCTCACCGAGCTGCACGACGCAGTCCCGGGCGAGCGCGGCCAGCTCGAGGTGCTCGTCCGCGAGACCGTCGAGACGCTCGTCTACGGCGACTGAACCGCGAGATGAATCTGATTCGCCGTTTTTGCGAACCAGATTCACGGTCTTCGCACTCGGTTGCCAAGGTTGAAACCCCTGAATCCGGTTCGGCTGTCGCCGAATCAGATTCAATGACGCCGTGTTCACAGGTCTCGTGAGAGAAGTCGGGACGGTCGTCTCGATGGAGAACGGCCGCCTCGTCGTGTCGGCGCCCGCGACCGCGCGCGGCGTGCAGCTCGGCGATTCGATCGCGGTCGACGGCGTGTGCCTGACCGTCGTCGCACACGACGACGCGTCCCTCAGCTTCGACACCGTGCCGGAGACGCTCGCGCGCACGAGCCTCGGAACCCTCGACCGCGACTCGAGGGTCAACCTGGAGCCGTCCCTGCGCGCCGGTGAGCCGCTCGGCGGTCACATCGTGCAGGGCCACGTGGACGGCGTCGCGAGCGTGCGCAGCAGCGACGCCGAGGGCGACGGCCGGCGCGTCTGGTTCGACGCGCCGCGCGATCTGCTCCGCTACGTCGTCGAGAAGGGCTCGATCTCGGTCAACGGCACGAGCCTCACCGTTGCGGACACCGACGACGAGGGCTTCGCGGTCGCGCTGATCCCGCACACGCTGGACGCGACGAACCTCGGCGCGCTGACGCCTGGAGACAAGGTGAATCTCGAGGTCGACGTGCTCGCGAAGTACGTCGAGAAGCTCTTGAAGGTCTGACGCGAAATTCACGCACGCCTGGCTGGTGGCTCAGACACGGCGCATCTCGCCCGGGTCGGGCTTGAACGTAGGCACCGCTATGCCCTGCGCCCGACCCGAACGACCTGCTTGGTCTGAGCCATCCCCCAGACGCACGTCAATCCCGCATCAAACCTTCACCCCGGTAACGTTCCCGAATGGCCGTGACCACGCCTTTCGCGACGATCGAAGCGGCGATCGAGGACATCCGGGCGGGCCGGATGGTCGTCGGCGTCGACGACGAGGACCGCGAGAACGAAGGTGACCTGACGATCGCCGCGCAGTTCGCGACGCCGGAGGCGATCAACTTCATGGCGACGCACGCGCGCGGGCTGATCTGCCTGTGCCTGACGGAGGAGCGCGCGGACGAGCTCGGCCTGCGGCCGATGACCGACAACAACGAAGCGCCGCTCGGCACCGCGTTCACCGTCAGCGTCGAAGCGCGCGAGGGCGTGACGACGGGCATCTCCGCCGCCGATCGCAGCCGCACGATCCAGGTCGCGATCTCGCCGAGCTCGTCGCCGCACGACCTGGTGCAGCCCGGCCACGTCTTCCCGCTGCGCGCCAAGCCCGGCGGGGTGCTCGAGCGGATCGGCCAGACGGAGGCGGCCGTCGACCTCGCGCGGCTCGCCGGTCTCAATCCGTCCGGCGTCGTGTGCGAGATCATGAACGACGACGGGACGATGGCACGTGTCACCGACCTCGTGCCGTACTGCGATCGCCACGACCTGAAGATGGTCACCGTCGCCGATCTCGTCGAGTACCGGCGCCGGCACGAGAAGCTCGTCGAGCGCGGCGCGTCGGTGCGGCTCCCGACCGAGTACGGCGAGTTCGAAGCGATCGCGTTCCGGGAGAAGCTGACGGGCAAGGCGCACGTCGCGCTCGTCAAGGGCGACGTCGACGGCGCGGAGAACGTGCTCGTGCGCGTGCACTCGGAATGCCTGACCGGCGACGTCTTCCATTCGCTCCGCTGCGACTGTGGCGAGCAGCTCGAGCAGGCGCTCGCGCAGATCGAAGCGGAGGGGCGCGGTGTCCTCCTCTACATGGCGCAGGAGGGCCGCGGGATCGGTCTGCTGAACAAGCTGCGCGCCTACGAGCTGCAGGAGCAGGGCATGGACACCGTCGAAGCGAACCTCGAGCTCGGGTTCCCCGCCGACGCCCGCGACTACGGGATCGGCAACCAGATCCTCGCCGACCTCGGTCTCTCGACGCTGCGCATTCTCACCAACAACCCGAAGAAGCTGACCGGGATCGACGGCTTCGGCCTCACCGTCGTCGAGCAAGTGCCGATCGAGGTGCCGCCGAACGCCGAGAACAACCGATACCTCTCAGCCAAGCGGGATAAGCTCGGACACCGCCTGCACCATCAAGACCTCAAGAACCTCGACTACGAACCGGAGCCAGAGTGACCGACAACGACCAGCAGCAGTTCCCGCCCCTCAGCCCGCCGCCCGCAGTGGGCGAGGACACCGACGAGTCGCCCGGCGATCCGTTCGAGGGGTGGCCGGCCGCCGAGTCGGCGGCCGTGATCGAGGAGTCCCCGTCCGACGGCCCGAGCGTGGAGCACGTGCGCGGCGAGGTCGAGGTCCCCGGCGGGTTCACCGTGCTCGAGGGAACCCCGCTCGGCAACCGCCGATCGGTCGGCGTCGTCGTCTCGCGCTTCAACGGGGGCGTGACGAACCGGATGCTGCGGACGGCGCTCGACGCGCTGCTCGAAGCAGGCGTCTCGCAGGACTCGATCACCGTCATGCCGGTGCCCGGCGCGTTCGAGCTGCCGCTCGCCGCGATGGCGCTCGCAAAGACGCGCCGCTACGCATGCATCGTCGCGCTCGGCGCGGTCGTCCGCGGCGACACGCCGCACTTCGATTACGTCGCGTCCGAGTGCGCGTCGGGGCTCCAGCTCGCAGGGATCGAGACCGGTGTGCCGGTCGCCTTCGGCGTGCTGACGGTCGACACGGTCGAGCAGGCCGAGGCGCGGATCCCCAAGGCGGCGGACGCCGTGCGCTCGGCGCTCGAGATGGCCGACCTCTTCGCCCGGCTGCGGGCCAGCGCCCGGCAGTAGGAGGAGTCGGCCGGGCGACGTTCGTTGCCGGGGTGCGATGGACGTTCCGAGGCAAGGACGCAGGGCGTCCCGATAGTCGAACTATCGGGACAACCGAGGACGCCGCATCGGGGCGTCCAGCGCGGCCCGGGAGCACAACTTTGCTCGGCCGGCTCCTCCTGACCGCTACACTGGCCGCCGCAATGTCCAAGGTTTGCGCAATCTGTGGCAAGAAGCCGGCGTTCGGCAACCACCGCTCGCACTCGATGGTCGCGACGAAGCGCCGCTTCGATCCGAATCTGCAGCGCGTCCGCGTCCTCCTCAAGGGCTCCCCGACGCGGGCCTACGTGTGCACCCGCTGCCTCAAGAGCGGCAAAGTCACCAAGGCCGTCTAGCACCACCGGCCGGGAACAGCTGCCGCCGGGCAGAGCCCGGCTCCGCAGTTCCCTGACGCCGATGGACGCACGTCGCTCTCCGGGGCCGTGCTATCGCACTGTCCCCTCCGGCGCCGCACGCCCCTCGGCGTAGATCGCAAGCAACCCCTCAGGTGCAATTTAGGGTCTAATCCGCGCCGTGGCGGATGACCTCTCCCTGGACCTCGAGCACGGTCGGCTGACCATCTCGCGCGACGCCGTCGCCGAGATCGTGGCCGAGACCGCCCTCGGCTGTTACGGGGTCGTCGGCCTGTCGGCGGGCTCGCGGGTCGGTCGCATCCTCCGCCGCGAGGGGATCGGCGTCGACGGGGACGCCAAGGCGCTGCGCATCGAGCTGCACGTCGTCGTCGAGCACGGGCTGAACCTCGCCGAGGTCGCCGCGACCGTCCGCTCCCAGGTCGCCTACGAGCTCGAGCGCCTGACCGGGCTCACCGTGGGGGCCGTCGAGGTCGTCATCCAGCGCGTGAGGGCGAGCGCGTGAGGGCCCGCGTACAGCAGCTCGTCGCCGGGGCGCGCGCGTCGATCGAGGCGCACCGTCGCCGCATCGACGACCTCAACGTCTACCCGGTGCCGGACGGCGACACGGGGACGAATCTCTCGCTCACCGTCCGCGCGATCGACGAGGCGCTGCAGAAGGACGGACCGGACGACCGCGCCGGCCTCGCACACGAGCTTTCCCGCGCCGCGCTGATGGGCGCGCGCGGCAACTCGGGCGTGATCCTCTCGCAGATCGTGCGCGGCGCGACCGACGCGCTGGCGCAGAGCGACGACCTCGCGAAGGCGTTCCGCTCGGCAAGCGACGCCGCGTACCGCGCGGTGAAGAAGCCGGTCGAGGGGACGATGCTGACGGCGATCCGCGCGATGGCCGACGCCGCCGAGAAGAAGGACGCCGACCTCGCGTCGATCGTCGCCGTCGGCGAGGAGACCGTTGCGAAGACACGCGAGATGCTGCCCGTGCTGAAGGAGGCCGGCGTCGTCGACGCGGGCGCCGCCGGTCTCGTCGAGATCGTGCGCGGCGTGCACGGGGCGCTCACCGGCGCGACGCTGCCCGACATCCCCGAGCTCGAAGAGGAGCTGGGCATCGACGCGATCCACCGCGAGCTTTCGCGCTACCGCTACTGCACGGTCTTCGTCGTGGAGGGCGAGAGCCTCGACGCCGACGCGCTCGAGCACGAGCTCGAACAGTTCGGCGACTCGCTGCTCGTGGTCGGCGACAAGAGCGCGATCAAGGTTCACGTGCACACCGACGACCCCGGCCGCGCGCTCTCGCTCGCAACGAAGAGCGGCGCGATCGGCGGCGTCGAGATCGCGAACATGCACCTGCAGGCACAGGAGCGCGAGGAGCGGCTGCTGCACGCTGCGCCCGAGCCGGCGCTCGAGCCGTGCGCCGTCGTCGCGGTCACGGCGGGCGACGGCAACCGGGCGCTGTTCGAGAGCTTCGGCGCACACGTGGTCGACGGCGGGCGCACGATGAACCCCTCCACGGCAGACCTCGTAGACGCGATCGAGAAGGCGGGCGCCGAGGAGGTCGTGCTGCTACCGAACAACGGCAACGTGATCATGAGCTCGGAGCAGGCGGCCGACCATTCGTCGAAGCGCGTGCGCGTCGTGCCGACGCGCTCGTTGCAGGCGGGGCTCGCCGCGCTCGTCGCGTTCGATCCGTCGACGGGCGCCGAGGAGAACGCCGCGGCGATGAACGAAGCGCTCGGAACCATCGCCACCGGTGCCGTCACGCTCGCCTCGCGCGACGTCCAGCTGAACGGCGTCTTTGTCGAGAAGGGCACGTGGCTGGGCCTCGCCGACGGAGAGCCCGTCGCGGGCGGCGCATCGTTCGACGACGTCGCGGGCGCGGTGCTCGAGAAGCTGCTCGCCGAGCCGCGCGGGGTGCTCACCCTGCTCACCGGTGAGGACCCGCCGGAGCTCGAGGCGCTGCTGACGAAGCTCGGCGCGGAGCATCCGGAGCTGGAGCTGGACGTCCACCAGGGAGGGCAGCCGCACTACCCCTTGCTGCTCGCGGCCGAGTGAGCCCCGTTCGGGTCCTCCTCGTCGAGGACAACGACACGTTCCGGGAGACGCTCGAGCTCCTGTTCGGGCTGCGCGAGGAGGTCGAGGTCGTCGGCAGCGTGTCGAGCGGAGACCGCGCACTGCCGCTCGTCACCGCGCTGCAACCCGATGTCGTGTTGATGGACTACCGGATGCCCGGCCTGAACGGGGCGGAGGCGACGCGCGCCGTGCTCGACGCGTACCCCGAGGCCCGGGTCGTTTGCCTGAGCGCGTCGGTCACCGCGGACGAGGTCGAAGAGGTGAAGCGCGCCGGGGCGGTCGCGTGTGTGACCAAGGACGAGGACTTCGACCGGCTGGTCGCGACGATCCAGGAAGCGGCAACCGCGTGACGCTCACGGCCGAGAGCCTCACTGCCAAAAACACTGCGATCGTCCTCGACTCGACGTCGGACTTCGCAGACGCGCCGCAGCGCTTTCCGAACTTCCGCGTCGTCCCGCTCTACGTGCTCTTCGGCAGCGAGAGCCTCAAGGACTACGTCGACATCTCACCGGAGCGCTTCTACGAGCGCCTGCAGAGCGAATCGCACCTGCCGACGACCTCGCAGCCGACCCCGGGCGACTTCCTCGCGACCTACGAGGAGCTCGCGCCGCAGTACGAGCACATCCGCGTCCTGACGATCGCGTCCACGCTCTCCGGCACCTACGGCAGCGCCGTCGCCGCGGCCGAGATGCTCGGCGGCGACAAGGTGCGCGTGATCGACTCGGGCACCGTCTCTGCATCGGTGGCCCTGTTGGCGATCGGCGTGCAGCAGCGGCTCGAACGCGGCACGACCGACGAAGAGATCGACGCGTTCGTCGCGCGCTACCAGCGTGAGCACCACCTGCTCTTCACGGTGAACACGCTCGAGTACCTCGCGAAAGGCGGCCGCATCGGCCGCGCCGCCGCGTTCGCGGGCACGCTGCTCAACGTGAAGCCGATCCTCGCGATCCGCAACGGCGAGGTGATCCCGCTGAAGCGCGTGCGCGGCAACGCGAAGGCGTTCGCGGAGTTCCGCGAGCAGTTCGTCGCCACGTCGACGGATTCGCCGAACCTGAAGGTCGGTATCGCGCACGCGGCCGCGCCCGAGCGCCTCGAGGCGCTGCGCGAGCTCGTCGAGCACGAGCGGCCGCAGGCCCAGATCGAGATCTCGACGATCCTCGGGCCCGTCGTCGGGACGCACGCAGGGCCCGGCACGGTCGGCTTCTTCTGGTTCGAAGACGACGACTGAGAGGCATGCCGTCCGGACCGGGTCCTATGCTCGGTCCGAGTGGCGACAATGACCCGTATGCATCCGGGTTTCACAGGTGTGGTCCAGCACGACTGGCCGCGCCCGCGGGGCTGGTCGCCGCCGCAACGCCTCGATGCGCTCGACGTCTCGACGCTGCCCGGTGTCGGCGCGACGCTCGCGAAGCGGTTGCGTGGATTCGGCATCCAGACGGTGCGCGACCTGCTCTTCCACGCACCGCGGCGCTACGAGAGCGCCGCCGAGCAGGTCTCGATCGCGAAGCTCGGCCAGGCCGAGGGTGAAGTCGCGATCGAGGGTCGAATAGCAAGCGCACGCTCGCGGCCCCTGCGCGGCCGGCGGACCGTCGTGACCGCGATCGTGCGTGACGACAGCGGCGGCCAGGTCAGCGCCTCGTTCTTCAACCAGCCCTGGCTCGCGGAGAAGCTCGCGTCGGGAACGCCCATCCGCCTGCGCGGCAAGCTCGGCCGCTACGGCTTCGACGTCAAGAGCTACGACCTCGGCGAGGCGAAGCGCACGGCCGACTTCGCGCCCGTCTATCCCGCCAGCGAGTCGATCCCGTCGACGCGTCTGCGCGAGCTCGTGCGCGCGGCGCTCGCCGAGCACGTGCGCGGCCTCCCCGACCCGCTGCCCGCGGAGCTCGAGCTGCCTCTGCGGCGTGACGCGCTCGCCGCGATCCACTTCCCGCTCGACGACGAGCAGGCGGAGCAGGCGCGGGAGCGGCTCGCGCTCGACGAGCTCCTCGCGTTGCAGCTCGTCGTGGCGCGCTCGCGGAACACCGACGCGGTCGCGCACGCGCTCGCAGAGCCCGGCGAGCTGATCGAGCGCTACCGCGAGGTGCTGCCGTTCGCGCTCACCGACCACCAGGAGCGCGCGATCACGGAGATCGACCTCGACCTGGCGCAGACGACGCCGATGCAGCGCCTGCTGCAGGGGGACGTCGGCTCGGGGAAGACGGTCGTCGCGCTCTATGCGCTCCTGCGCGCGGTCGAGAACGGACGCCAGGGCGCGTTGATGGCGCCGACCGCGACACTCGCCGAGCAGCATTTCCTCACGCTCGAGGCGTTGTGCACGCCGCTCGGCGTGGACGTCGCGCTGCTCACGGGCGCCGTGAAGGGCAGCGTCGACGCGTCGATCGTCGTCGGCACGCACGCACTGATCCAGCCCGAGGTGCACTTCCGCGACCTGGCGGTTGCCGTCGTCGATGAGCAGCATCGCTTCGGCGTCGAGCAGCGGAAGGCGCTCGCGGAAGGACGCGGCCCGCACGTGCTGCACATGACGGCGACGCCGATCCCGCGCACGCTCGCGCTCACGATCTACGGCGACCTTGCCGTGAGCGAGATCGCGAAGCCGCCTGCGAACCGCAAGCCGATCGTCACGGCTCGTGTCGGCGCCGAGCGCTCGAGCGACGCGTACAAGCGCCTGCGCGTGCACCTCGACGCAGGCCGGCAGGCGTATGTCGTCTGCCCGCTGATCGAGCAGTCCGAGACGCGCCTCGCGCGCGCTGCGGAAGAAGAGGCCGAGCGGCTGCGCCGCGCGGAGCTGAAGGGCTACCGCGTCGGGCTCCTGCACGGTCGCCTCAAGCCGGTGGAGCGCCGCGAGGTGATGCGGCAGTTCAAGGAGCACGAGCTCGACGTCCTCGTGGCGACGACCGTGATCGAGGTCGGCGTCGACGTCCCGAACGCGACGATCATGATCGTGCAGGAGG
>CAZDEX010000016.1:0-14218 GCA_964504405.1 uncultured Gaiellales bacterium
CACGGGCAGCCGAAGCCGGCGATCGAGATCGTCGGGATCAGCGTCACGTCGCCGATCTGCTTCTTGCCGTTCTCGTTCAGCGGGCCGTTCGGCTGCACGGGGCAGCCGAGGTGCGCGCAGTGGTTCGAGATCACCGTGAAGCTCGGCTGGCCCTTCAGCTGGCCGTTATACCGGACGTACGCCGTGCGCCGGGAGACCTCGCCCGCGGAGGGATCGGTCATGAACGTCGCGACGACGAACTTGCCTTCGGGGTAATTCTCGATCGGGCCGATGTCGAGATCCTTCTGTCCCTGCTTGAGGAACGCGGGCGCGATCATGAAGCCGACCGCCGG
The DNA here is from genome assembly GCA_964504405.1 of uncultured Gaiellales bacterium. GTDB lineage: Bacteria > Actinomycetota > Thermoleophilia > Gaiellales > Gaiellaceae > PALSA-600. The sequence goes on from CAZDEX010000016.1 coordinate 333, forward strand.
CACGGTCACGAGACCGCCGATCACGCCGCCGAGGCCGAGCGTCGAGATCTCGAGGAACTTCGAGCGCGGATAGCGATCACCCGGCGCCATCGCCGCCGGCCCGACGTCCGCCGGGATGTTCGCACCGGTCGGGCTCTCCGGCGGCACCTCGGGCGCGTGCGCGAGCGGCGTTCCGGCCGTCAGGTCGCGCACCCACAGGAACGCGAAGACGACCGCGAGCAGCGCGCCGACCCCGGCGACCCACCACGAGACGATCAGTCCGACCAGGAGGACGACGACACCGACGGCGAAGCCGACCGGCCAGATGCTCGGGCCCGGAACGTGGGGGGTTTCGTCGTGCGGCTGCAAAGGGCTAGTCGGGATTCAAGCGGTCGTGGAGACGGTGGGTCAACGTCGTAACAGGCGGCGCGAACTCTGACGGAAACCGCCGTCCCCTGCCGACGGAACCGACTCTATCCCGTACTCCGCCCAACGGCGGTCGACGAGCTCCTTCACCTCGGGGCTCATCCCGATCTCCGGCGGCCACTCGCGCGTGCCCTCGAGCGGGCCCTTGGCGGTGGCGTCGATGCCGATCTTCCCGCCGACGAACTGGAGGGTCGGGGCATGGTCGAGGTGGTCGAGCGGCCCCTCGGTGATCAGCACGTCGCGCTTGGGGTCGACGTTCGCCCCGACGTAGAACATGACCTCTTCGTAGTCGTGCACGTTCACGTGCTCGTCGACGACGACGATCCCCTTGGTCAGGCTGAGCATCCCGAGGCCCCAGATCGCGTGCATGACCTTCTGCGCGTGGCCGGGAAACGCCTTCTTGATCGAGACGAGGCACAGGTTGTGGAACGCGCCCGCGACCGGCAGGTCGTAGTCGACGATCTCGGGCACGGTCATCTTGACCGCCGGCAGGAAGATCCGCTCCGTCGCCTTGCCGAGCCACGCGTCCTCCTGCGGCGGCTTGCCGACGACGATCGACGGGTAGATCGCGTCCTTGCGCATCGTGATCGCGGTCACGTTGAAGACGGGGAACTGCTCGGCGGGGGTGTAGTAGCCCGTGTGGTCGCCGAACGGCCCTTCCTCGGTGAGCTCGCCCTTCTCGATGAAGCCTTCGAGCACGATCTCCGCGTCCGCGGGGACCTCGAGGTCGACAGTCACACCTTTGACGACCTCCAGTGATTGCCCGCGCAGGAAGCCCGCGACCATGAACTCGTCGATGTGCTTCGGGAGCGGGGCGCTCGCCGAGTAGGCGCTGATCGGGTCGAGCCCGAGCGCGACCGCAACCTCCATCCGGCCCTCGGTGAAGAGGTAGTCGGCGCGGCCGTCCTTGTGGATCTGCCAGTGCATCGCCGTCGCGCGCGGGCCGAGCACCTGCATGCGGTACATGCCGACGTTGCGCTGCCCCGTTCGTGGGTCGCGTGTGATCACGGCCGGCAGCGTGATGAACGGGCCCGCGTCGCCGGGCCAGCAGGTCTGCACGGGCAGCCGGCCGAGGTCGACCTCGTCGCCGCGCAGCACGACTTCCTGCGACCTTCCCCGTTTGACCACCACCGGACGAGAACGGGCGATCGACTTCAGCGTCATCAAGCCGCGCACCTTCGCGGCCAGCCCTTCGGGTGGCTGCAGCTCCAGGATCTCGCCCAGCCGGTCGGCGATGTCGTCGAGCGAGTCGACGCCGAACGCCATGCACATCCGCTTCTCGGTGCCGAACTGGTTGATCAGGAGCGGATGCTGCGCGCCCTTCGGGCGCTCGAAGAGGAGCGCCGGGCCTCCGGCACGCACCGTGCGGTCGACGATCTCGGTCACCTCGAGGTGCGGGTCGACCTCCGCCTCGACACGGACGAGCTCGCCTTCGCGCTCGAGGAGCGCGATCCACTCGCGAAGGTCGCGGGCCGGCATCGCGGCCCAGTGTAGGTGGCAGCGTTGTGGCGCCGTTCGTTCCCGAGGTGCGATGGACGTTCTCAGGCAAGGACGCAGGGAGTTCCGATAGCGGTGCTGTCGGTACTCCCGAGGACGCAGCATGAGGGCGTCCAGCGCGGCTCGGGGACACAACTCGCCGCATCGTTGCCGCCTACGCTGGGCGTGTAGGGGCGGCGACAGTCCCGGAAGCGCCGCTGTGCGCTCAGAGTCGTGTGGGCATGAGAGCGAATCTCACCTGGGCCACGCGGAGCGTCTGAGCGCCTCCCGGTCGCGCACGGTGGTGCGCCGGCGGCCGAGCTCGATCGAGCCTGCCGCCTCCTCCTCGCGGAGAACCCGGTTGACGGTGGCGCGTGACGTGCCTGCCGTCTGGGCAATCTCGTCCTGCGTGAGCGAGACCGTCCCGCCGAAGATGTCGGCGAGCTCGAGCAGCCGTCGCCGCACGCGTACGTCGGCCTCGACGTGATGGGCCTCGACGAGCAGTTCGTTCAGGCGGCTGATGCGCCCGGCGAGGATCGTCGCGAGCGCCCGGTCGACGGCGGGTCGCTGGCGCCGAAGCGCCTCGAAGGCATTGCGGTGCAGTGCGAGGGTCTCGCCGTCCGCAAAGGCCTGCACCGTCGCGCCGCGGCGGCCGGTGTCGATCAGCGCCAGCTCCCCGAAGGCGTCGCCGGGCCCGAGCATCGCCACGAGGACGGTCTCGCCGCTCGGCATCGTGGAGCGGACGGCGAAGTAGCCCTTGCCGACGAGGTGGAGCGCGTCGGCGGGGTCGTCGTCATGGAAGACGACCTGGCCGCGGCGGAACGTGCGCCGCTCGGCCACCTCGACGAGCTGCCGCACGTCGTCGGGCGAGACTCCCGCGAGGAGGCGCCACTCCACGCGCCAAGTGTCGCACGCATGACAGTTCGGGAACAGCGCGGACCGGGGTCGCGTCAGGTGGGCAACACACCGAGAAGGAGCCCACCGTGAAGACCCGCCTCTCGATCGTCGTACTCGCTTTCGCAGTCGCCCTGATGGCCGCCTCCGGCGCCTCGGCGAAGAAGATGCACTCCCTCGCAAACCACCGCGCCGCGCACCACAGCATCGCGAAGAAGGCGCTCAAGTCCGCAGACCAGATGTCCCTTCGGAGGTCACACCGGGGCGGCTTCTGAGAGCTGGCGGTGCATGAAGCACAAGGGACGCGGCGCCGCCTCGGGCGGCGTTCGCGTGTCTGCGTTCGGACCGATCCCTTGAATGTCGCAGGCCCGACAGGGCGGGAACGGGCCGGGGCGAGCGCGCGTCATGTGGGCGTCCGTCCATTCGACGAAGGAGCTCGACAATGAAGCGCGTCCTCTCCTCTCTGCTCGTCGCCGCCGTCCTCGCCCTGTCCGCAGCCTCCGTCGCCTCGGCGCGCGCGTGGAATCTGCCGTCGGCGAAGCCTCCCGCGCCTGCCAAGCATCACCTGAAGAAGGCCTCGAAGGCGAACTACTCGCCGTATTACCGCGGAGCCTAGTAATGCCCGCACCGACAAGGGCCGCGAAGGCCGCCTCCGGGCGGCCTTCGTGTTTCTAGTAGCGGTTCTGCTTGGCCGCGCGACGCGCTGCGCGCCGATGCGAAGCGGCATTCGCGAGCTCGCCGAGCGCGATCACCGCGAGGAAGATCAGCCCGACGACGAGCATGCCGAGAATGACGTTGCGGCCTTCGCTGGCGGCGTCGAGCAGGAGCATCAGGACGCGACTCTAGCGGAGTGCAGATCGAGCGCGCGCGCGACCGCGTCCTCGTCGGGCGAGCCGCCGAGCGTGCGCGCCGCGTCGACCCATGCCGCGCCGTCGCCGCTGCGGCCGTCGGCGCGCAGCGCCGCGCAGCGCGAGATCAGGTCGGCGAAGACGCGCACCGCCTCGACGCCGCCCGCCTCGGCGACGCGAACGAGCCCGTGCGCGTAGAGATAGTCGCCGAGCAGCACGGCCTCGTCCCCGTCGGGCGGGTCGAACAGGCGCGGGCGGCCGTAGTGCACGAGGTAGGCCTCGTACACGGTCTCCAGACCGAGCGCGAGGTGATCCGGCGCGAGTGGCGAGAACACCGGCTCCCAGTCGGCGGCATCGCGCAGCGCTCTGCCCCAGACCTCGCTCTCGCTCCGCGCCCCAGCGGCGATCGCATCAACGACCGAGGACATCCGCCACCGCCTCGATCGTCGCGTCGATCTCGTCGTCGCCGTGCGCGAGCGACGGGAAGAGGCACTCGTACTGGCTCGGCGCCACGTAGACGCCGCGCTCGAGCAGGCCGCGGAAGAGCCGGCCGTACAGCTCGGTGTCGAGCTCCGCGAACCGCTCCACGGGGTCGGTGCGCCCGGCGAACAGCGTCAGCAGCGCGCCGACGCGCTGCACGCGGCCGAACGGCGCGAGCCCTGCTTCGAGCCGCGCGCTGCGGCGCTCGAGCTCCTCGTACACGTCGGCGTCGCGCAGCCTGCGCAGGACGGAGAGCCCTGCCGCGGTGGCGAGCGGGTTGCCGCTCAGCGTGCCCGCCTGGTACACGGCGCCCGCCGGCGCAAGGTGGCCCATCACGTCGGCGCGCCCGCCGAACGCGGCCAGTGGCAGCCCGCCGCCGACGATCTTCCCGAGCACCGTCAGGTCCGGCGTCACGCCGAAGCGCTCCTGCGCGCCGCCGCGCGCGACGCGGAACCCGGTGATCACCTCGTCGAACACGAGCAACGCGCCGGTCGCGTCACAGAGCATGCGCAGTGCCTCGAGGAATCCAGGCGACGGCGGAACGCAGCCCATGTTCCCGGCGACCGGCTCGACGAAGATGGCCGCGAGCCCCTCCCCGTAGCGCTCGACCGCCGACGCGACGCCGTCGACGTCGTTGTACTCGCAGACGATCGTGTCGTCGGTGACGCCGCTCGGCACGCCGGGCGAGGCAGGGATGCCGAGCGTCGCGAGCCCCGACCCGGCCTGCGCGAGGAACGCATCGGCGTGGCCGTGGTAGCCGCCATTGAACTTGATCACGCGGTCGCGGCGCGTGAAGCCGCGCGCAAGCCGCAGTGCCGACATTCCGGCCTCGGTGCCGGACGAGACGAGGCGCACGCGCTCGACCGACGGGACCGCGTCGACGATCTCCGCTGCGAGCTCGACCTCGCGCTCGGTCGACGCGCCGAACGTCGTTCCGTCGAGCGCCGCTTCACGCACGACGTCGACGGTCTCGGGATCCGCGTGGCCGAAGATCAGCGGGCCCCACGACTGCACCCAGTCGATCAGCGTGCGTCCGTCGGCGGTCTCGATCGTCGCGCCCTCGCCGCGCGTGACGAAGAGGGGCTCGTCGAGGCCGACACCGCGCATCGCGCGCGCCGGCGAGTTGACCCCGCCGGGGATCAACTTCTGCGCGCGCTGCCAGAGATCGCTCTTGATCAGAGCCACGAGGCGAAGTCCTTCGCCCAGTACGTGAAGATCACGTCGGCGCCCGCGCGCTTGATCGAGGTGAGCGACTCGAGCGCCGCGCTGCGCTCGTCGAGATCGCCGGCAGAAGCCGCCGACTTCACCATCGCGTACTCGCCCGACACGTTGTATGCCGCAAGCGGAACGTCGAAGCGGTCGCGCGCGGCCCTGAGCACATCCAGATAGGGGAGGGCGGGCTTGACCATGAGCATGTCCGCACCCTCGGCGAGATCGAGCTCGCACTCGCGCAGCGCCTCGCGGACGTTGCCCGGGTCCATCTGGTACGAGCGGCGATCGCCGAACGAGGGAGCGCTGCCCGCGACGTCGCGGAATGGTCCATAGAACGACGACGCGTACTTCGCCGAGTAGGCGATCACGGGCGTGTGCGGCAGCAGCTCGCGGATCGCGCCGACGCGGCCGTCCATCATGTCGCTCGGCGCGACGACGTCGGCCCCGGCCTCGACGTGCGAGACGGCGGTCCGCGCGATCAGCTCGATCGATGCGTCGTTGTCGATCTCGTTGCCGTGGATCACACCGCAGTGACCGTGGGCGGTGTACTCGCAGAGGCACACGTCGGTGATCAGAAGCAGCTCGGGAAAGCGCGGGCGCAGCGCGCGCAGCGCCTGCTGCACGATCCCGTCCTCGATCCACGCGCCGGAGCCCTCGTCGTCCTTCGACTCGGGGATCCCGAACAGCATCACGCTCGTCACTCCCGCGCGAACGAGGTCCTCGACCTCGCGCACGAGACCGTCGACCGTGAAGCGCGACATCGCCGGCAGCCGGTCGTTGCCGAGCGCCTCGGGCGCGACGAACAGCGGCATGACGAGATCGTCGAGCGCGACCTCCGTCTCGCGAACGAGGTCGCGCAGCGCGCCGGTGCGGCGGAAGCGGCGGAGGCGGGTGGCGGGGAACGAGCTCATTGCTTCTCCCGAAGGGTACGTGGCTCGACGATCTCGACGGGAATCGCCGGCTCCCCGCCCGACCACCTCTCGAAGGTGATGCGGTCGGCGAAGTACTCCCAGATCGCGCGGGCGACCGCGAGGAGCGGCAGGGCGACGAGTGCGCCCGGCAGCCCGTACAGCTCGAAGCCCGTCGCGAGGCCGAAGATCACGAGCAGCGGGTGCAGGCGCAGCGCGTTCCCCATCACGTTCGGCACGACGACGTGCCCTTCGACCTGGTGGATCGCAAGGAAGAGGATCGCGACCCACAGCGCCGAGATCGGATGCACGACGAGGGCGTACGCGAACGGCGGGATCGCGCCGAGCCACGGGCCGAGGTACGGGATGATCTCGGTCACCGCGACCCACGCGCCGAAGAGCAGCGCGTACTGCTGCGCATGTGGGAGCAACCCGGTTGCAGCGAGCACCCACAAGCCGATGCCCGCGGTCGCGCCGATGATCAAGCTGAGCGCGGCCTGACCGCGCACGTACGAGGTGAGCGCACGCTCGATCGACGTGACGAGCGGCTCCTCGCCCGGTCGTGGCGGGAAGCGGCGGTCGATGCGACGTCCCAGCCGCTCGAGGTCGAGCAGCATGTACACCGACACGACGATCAGCAGCACGACGGAGAACAGCGTCGTCCCGATCGAGATCGCGGCACCTTCGACGAACGTGACGATCTTGTGGGTGTACTTGCCCACGTCGCGCTGACGGATCTGCTTGACGAGGCGGTGCCCGCGCTTCTGCACCTTGATCGATTTCAGGTGATGCGTGTTCAGCCACTGCTGCAGGCGATCGACGTCGCGATCGGCAGACGTCTGTCCGGTCGGGGCGTGAGCATGTGTGAAGTACTCGTTGAACCTGTTCGCCGCCGTCTTCGTCTGGCTGACGACCGCGGTCGCGAGCGCCAGGATGACCAGCCCCAACGCCGCCGCGAAGCTGAGGTACACGAGCGCGACCGAGAGGCCGCGCGGCAGCCGCGCCCGCTGGAGCGCCCGCACGAGCGGGTCGAGCAGCAGCGCGAGCAGCGCAGCGACCAGGAAGAGGAACACGACGTGAGCGGCCGCGCTGGCCACCGTCCACGCGAGGAGAAGCAGCAGGGGCAGCCCCACGAGCTGCACCCAGCGCGGTACCTGGAGCCGCGGCGGGCGGGGGGCAACGCTCACAGGGCCGATGCTACCCCGCGGATGCAGGGATTTCGGCCTCCCGACTGGGATTGGTCCTTCTCGTCGGTCGGGGCCCTCGCGTTGAAGGACCCGGTGCCATTCGCTACGGTGCCCCGCATGTCGCCTCCGGTCTCGAACCGGCGTCCCCGTGCGACCCAACGCCGCCGCCTCGAGCGCGAGCGCAGACTCCGCCGTCTCGCCGTGCTCGTGATCGGAGTCGCGATCGCTCTCGTCACGATCCTGCTCTCGGCGTTCGGCGGCTCGGACCAGGCCGTCCAGGCCCCGCCGGCTGCGAGCCCCGCGCGCCTTCTGCCCTCGGGACCGCCGCGCCCGGAGATCGTCGCGCGCCTCGGCAGCCTGCACCTCCAGCTGCCCGTCAGCGAGTCGCGCGTCACGACGATCGGCTACCAGGGCGGGACCGAGGGCGCGCTCGCGCTGTCGCCCCTCGGCACCCAGGCGAACCAGGGTCTCCTGCAGCGCCTGGTGCACGCGATCGTCGGCGGACCGAGCGGCGGGCCGCGCTGGTACCAGCTCCCCGGTGGCGTGGCCCCCGCCACGTCGGCGATCGACGTCGGCGCCGTCCCGGACACCGATGTCTACTCGCCGGTCGACGGCACTGTCGTCGCGATCGGCGACGTCGTCCTGAACGGGCGCAACTACGGGTCGCGCATCGACATCCAGCCGGCAACGGTGCCGTCGGTCGTCGTGTCGGTCTCGCACGTGCGCGTCGATCCGTCGCTGGCGGTCGGCTCGCCCGTCACGGCGGCAGGCTCGAGGCTCGGAGCCGTCGTCGACTTCTCACGCGCGGAGCATCAGGCACTCGCGCAATACACGAACGATTCCGGGAACCACGTCGCGATCGAAGTGCACACCGCAGCGACGCTCTCCCTGAACTAGAAAGGCTCCCTGTGCGCATTCTCTTCGTCGCCGACGTGTTCGGCGCGCCCGGCCGGCGAGCCATCGAGTCGCGCCTCTCGTCGCTGCGCGACGAGCTCGGAGTCGACTTCTGCATCGTCAACGGCGAGAACGCCGCAGCGGGGCGCGGGATCACGGCGAAGCTCGCGGACAAGTTCCTCGCGAGCGGTGCCGACGTGATCACGCTCGGCAACTGGACGTGGGGCCAGAAGGAGTTCGCGCCGTACCTCTCCGGCACCGACCGCGTGCTGCGACCCGCGAACCTCTCACCGCGAACGCCGGGCATCGGTCTCGCCGTGCACGACGGCGTCGCCGTGATCAACCTGCTGGGCGTGTTCGCCCTCGATCCGTTCGAGAGCCCGTTCGTCGCGGTCGACCGGCTCGTCGACGAGGCGCGCGCGAAGACGAACGTGATCGTCGTCGACTTCCACGCCGAGGCGACGAGCGAGAAGGTGGCGATGGCGCGCTATCTGGACGGCCGCGTGACCGCGGTGCTGGGCACGCACACGCACGTGCAGACGAGCGACGCGCGCGTGCTCAAGGGCGGCACCGCCGCGATCACCGATGCGGGCATGACCGGCCCGCACGACTCGGTGATCGGCAGCGACGAGCACAACGCGATCCAGCGCTTCCTCACCGGCATGCCGAACCGACTCGAGCCGGCGACCGGCGACGTGCGCATCGAAGGCGCCCTCGTCGAATGCAACGCGGACGGTCGCGCAACGTCGTGCACGGCCGTCCGCGTCGAAGTGCAGGTACCAGGTACCTAAGTAGGTACCTGGTACCTGTCTTAGGGCCTCAGGATCTCGTTCGCGACGCGCTGGCCGGTCTCGACGGCGCCCTGCAGGTACCCCTGGAAGTCCTGCGAGGTGTGCTCGCCGCAGAAGTGGCAGTTGCCGCTCTGCTCCTTCTCCGCACCGGAGAAGCGGGTGTACTGCCCCGCCTTCCAGTAGGAGTACGAGCCCTTCGTCCACGGGTAGCCCGTCCAGTAGTCGCGCACCGCCTTGCCGTTCCACTGCGCCGTGGCCCCGGGGAGCACCGGCTCGATCGCCGGCAGGAAGTGCACCTGCACCTGCGACTGCACGGTGCCGCTGCCGACGGCGACACCGGGATTGCCGCCCGTGTACCAGACGAGGAGGCCGCTCGTGCCCGGCTGTGCGCGCGAGACCTCCCACGTGTTCTGGTAGCCGCGGTCGGAGTACGTCTCGCCCGTGCAGCCCTGGTCGCGCCAGAAGCGTGAGTTGAACTGCATGTGCACCTTCGAGTTGGTGCCCATGCCGAGCTCGTTGATCGCCCACGTCTTCACCTGGTTGAAGCCCGCATTGCTGAAGTCGACCCCACGCAGCGTCGAGAACGGCAGCGCGAGCACGACGTGATCGGCGATGCGGGTCAGCGACCCCGAGCCGTTGCCGAACGTGAGGGTGTATGTGCCGTCACTGTTCAGCTTGATCGCGGTCAGCGGCGTGTTCGTCGTGATCTGCGACCCGAGCTTCGCGGCGAGTGTCGTCGCGATCTGGTCGTTGCCCCCGTGCACGTGGAACTTCTCGTTCGACTTGCCGAAGGTGCGGAACTCGCCCGGGCCCGTGTACCCGAGCAGGTAGAGCATGTTCAGCGAGCTCTGCACCGTGGTCTCTGCGCCGTACTCGATGTTGTACGCGACGTCGAGCAGCTGTCCGAGCGGCGAGGAGTGGCCACCGGGCACGTAGTTCTCGATCCACTGGTACAGCGTCATCTTGTCGAGCTCCTGCCCGCGCGTCGTGTAGCTGTTGTAGTTCGTCGGGTAGTTCGCAGCGCTGACGTCCGAGTGGATCTGCTGCCAGATCACCTTCAGGTCGTTCGTCATCTGCGTGTACGTGTACGGCCGGCCGAAGAAGTAGCCGAGCTGCTCCGTGCCGTTGGTCTCGGCGACGTAGAGGTTGTCGAGCGTGAGGCCGAGCTCCTGCGCGAGCTGCTTGATCTCGATGTGGTTGTTGTCGATCAGCTCGCCGCCGTGCTCGTAGATCTGGCCGTCGGCGAAATCGCCGCGACCCGTGTAGCAGCGACCGCCGATCCGGCCGGAAGCTTCGAAGATCTGCGCCGCGTAGCCCGCCTGCTGCAAGCGGTACGCGGAGGTGAGGCCTGCAAGCCCCGCACCGACGACGACGATGCGCGTGCCCGGTGGCGGGCCTCCCCGTGCGATGCCGGGCTCCGCAAGCCGGCCGAACATCGTCGCTCCGGCGACAGCGACGCCCGCGCCCTTGAGGAACGCGCGCCGCGAGGCGCGGCGTTCCTCGTCCGCGATCTGTGCCACAGCCTCTTCAACCGCGTTCGCGAGCGGCGTGCGCGCCATCCAATCCCTCCCTGGTAGTTGACGCCGACCTACGGACTGTGAGCGATTTCGCGCGGCCATGCAAGGACGCCGAACAGCACGACGAGCGTGAGGTCGCGCACGAGCACCACCGCCGCGCGGTCGAAATGCAGCGCGTAGTCCCAGTAGTGCTTGGGGAACCACACCTGCGTCAGCACGAGCGCCAGCGTGAGAAAGGCCGTTGCGAGCATCCCGCGCCTGCCCCGGACGAGCGGGACGAGCGGGATCAGCCAGAGAAGGAATTGCGGCGAGAGCACCTTGCCGAACGCGACGAAGGCGCAGACGCTCGCCGCCGAGTACCGCAGGAACCGGTCGCGGGTGACCGGCCCGCGCGCGAAGGCCACCCACGCTGCGACCAGCGCGGCAAGCTGCAGCACGACGAAGACCGCGGCGACGGCGCCGTGTCCCGCGACGTTCTGCGAGCCGTGCGTCGTGATCACGCGCGGGTGGCCGAGGGCTGTGAAGAGCGCTGCGCCGAGCCCCTCGATCTGCAGGGGGCGCGACGCCTGGCCGCTCAGGCTGTGCCACAGGCCGCGCGGCGCGAGGATTGCGAACGGGAGGAACGCGACGACCGCGGCGGCGAGCCCGGCAAGCGCAGCTCGCAGGCGTCCGGCCCGCCACGACCACACGAGCGCGAGCGGGACGAGGACGACCGGCCACAGCTTCGCGGCGACCGCCGCGCCGAGCAGGGCCCAGCCCAGGCGGTGGCGCTGCGCGAGCAGGGCCGCGAGGGCGGTGGTCGCGAGCAGCGCGGGCCAGAGGTCGAAGCGCGAGAGGATCAGCGAGCCGGCGAGCAACGGTGCGAGCGCGACGTAGAACGCCGCGGCCGGGCGCAGCCACGCGACGATCCCGACGAGCAGAACGCCGCAGAGGGCCATCTCCCACGCAAATGCGCGGGAGTAGTCGTGGAACGCCGACGGCGGGACGAAGACCGCGAGTGCGCCGGGCGGGTACTCGAGCGGGAAGTCGCGGTACGGGACGAGCCCGTGGTGGAGGATCGCGTCGCCGTACTGCTTGTAGCCGGGCCAGTCGACTAGGGCGAAGCCACCCCAGATCCAACGATGGACGAGCCCCCAGCAGGCGAGGAAGATCCCCGCGCCTGCGAGCCCGGCACCGGTGCGATCAAGGCGAGCACCACGAAGGGGAAGAACCACGGCAAGTAGAGATAGAACCAGTGCGTGAGGACGAGCTCGAAGCCGATCAGCACCACGGCTGTCAGCGCGGCCATGCGAAGGGGGGAGCGGCGCCGGGGGAACCATGCCAGGAGCAGCGCCCCCGCGACGAGCGCCACCTGCAGCGCGCGCTGGACGAGCTGGAGGTCGGGCAGTCCCTTCGCGTGGTACTGGCGCCAGTCCCAGAGCGAGAACGGCGAGTCGCGGCCGATCTGGAAGCCGACCGTTCGGTCGTAGAACACGCGCGCGGCGTGCAGCGGTGACGGCTCGAGCAGGAGCACCGAGAAGACGAGGGCGGTTGCACCGAGGAACCCGGCGAGCGCGAGCGCCATCGAGCGCGGCCGTCGCGCTTCCGGGTAGCCGGACCACAGGGGGAGCACGAGAAGCGACGCGAACTTCGTCCAGCCCGAGAGCGCCACGAACGCGCCGCGCGCGGCGTCGCTCGTCAAGGCGTAGAAGCCCCACACGAGCAGCGCAGGCGCGATCGCGTCGTTCGTGTTCGAGCTCGACGCGTACTGCGTGAACGGCCACGCCGCCCAGGCGAACGCGGCGGCGGCTCCGATTCGCGGCCCGCCGAGGCGGCGCCCCACGAGTGCGAGGCCGAGGATCGCGAGCAGGTCGAAGAGGATCGACGTGAAGTGCACGGCGTGCAAGGAGTCCCACTTGTGACTCCAACCGAAGATCAGGTACCCCGGGATGTAGGCGAGGTACGACACCGGGCCGTACGTGTCGCCGAGAGGGTTCGCGGTTTCGCATCTGCCGTTCGTCTGGATGCGGTCGCGCACCTCGCCCGAGGAATCGGCGGCGCCGCACTTCGGCTGTGGGTCCTCGACGGGGAAGTGCCCGTACGGCGCCTCGCCGTGCACGATCCTGTCGGCGCCGATCACGCCGGAGTACCCGACGTCGACCACGTTGGACGCGCGCCAGTTCAGGCCGACCTTGAACCCCGCGAGGAACACGGTCCCGGCGGCAAGCACCCACACGGGCCAGACCGTCCCGCCGCGCGAGGGGCGATCGTCGCGCGCGATCCACACGCAGCGCAGCAGCAGCCACAGCATCGGCGGATAGACGAGCGGCATGGCCGTGAAGATGTCGCCGCGATTGAAGAACCACAGCGAGACCGAGAAGAAGAGGAGCGCGAGCAGGTCGGCGTTGCGAATCGACAGCACCCGCCGCCAGTCGACGAGCCCGAGCAGGAAGATCGCGCAGAACGCGAGCCACACCGAGTAGCTGTTGATCTTCGCGCCGCCGAACGCGCCCGAGTAGCCGCGCGCCATCCGCCACGCGACCTGCGGGCCGGTCCACGCCTCGACCACCGCGCCGGTGCCGTCGTCGACGGTGCCGGTCGCGATCTCGCCTGCGCGCCCCGACCAGACGTTGACCGTCCAGATGCCGTCCTCGAACGTCGCGTCGGTCGTCGGATTCGACGGATAGCGCTCGAGCCAGTCGGCCACCTTGTCGTTCGCGAGGAAGAGCCTGATCGCCTGGTTCTTCGTCGTGCGCGGCGCGGTCTGCGCGAGCGCCGACGTCATCGTCAGCGGATTGGGCACGCTCGTGTCCGCGAGCGCCGCCGGCACGAGCGCCAGCGCGACCACCGCGACGACGACAGCCCCCACTACCTGAAGGACCAGAGCTTGTTGCCGAGGAAGTTCAGCGGCGTGACGAGCACGATCGCGATCGCCTGCGAGAGAACCTCACGCCAGCGGAGCCAGTCGATGAACACGACGAGCCAGAGCTGATTGAACGCGAACGCGACTCCGGAGACGACGTAGAAGCGCATGCCCTGCATGGCGAAGCTGCCCTTCTGGCCGACGAAGGTCCAGTGACGGTTCCACCAGTAGTTGCTCGCCGCCGAGACGACGAACGAGATCGCCGCCGCGACGTGTGCGCCCCAGGCGAGCAGCGCGGAGAACACCGCGAGGTTGATGGCGTAGCCGCTCGCTCCGACGACCCCGAACTTGACGAGCTGGACCCAGTTGTGACGGCGCCGGAGCGCGGCGGCCGTGCGCGACGAGACGGACACGGCGCGAGGCTAGCGAGTC
>CAZDEX010000016.1:14318-17455 GCA_964504405.1 uncultured Gaiellales bacterium
CGCCGCGCTGAGCGCCTCGTGCACGGCGCCGTCCTCGTCGATCCACGGCTCCGCGTAGCCGAGCTCGTCGAGGCGGCGCGACCGGCGGCGGTAGAAGTCGAGGTCGCGCTCGTCGATCAGCGTCAGCGCCGAGTCGACGGTGATCTCGTCCACCTGGATCCGTGCGACGGCGAACGGGAGGAAGCGGTGCGCACCGTCCCCGCACCGCACCTCGAACCCGAGCAGACGGTCGGCCCGTTCGTCGAGCAGCGCCCCGACCGGCGTCCCGAGCTGGATCCCGTGCATGCGCACCGGAAGCGAAAGCAGCTCCGCGGCTGCGCGACCCCTCATGACGGCCCCGTCCTTTCCGCCTCGCCGTCCGGGAAACCGGTGACGAGCGGAACAAACCGCGCCGGAGAGAGCAGGCGGGTCCGCCTGCCGCCCGCCGTGCGCGTAACCGCGACGAGCCGCTCCCCGATCGGCAGCACCAACCGCCCTCCCTGCTCCAGCTGGTCGTAGAGCGGCTCCGGCAACTCCTCAGCCGCGGCTGCGACGGCGATGCCAGTGAACGGCGCGCGTTCCGGGAGGCCCTTCGCGCCGTCCCCGACCACGACGTCGACGTCGATGCCGGCGGCCTCGAGATTCGCGCGCGCCTGCGCGGCGAGCTCCGGAACACGCTCGATGCCCACGACCTCGCCCGCGAGCTCCGCCAGGACGGCGGCCTGGTAGCCCGAGCCCGTGCCCACGTCGAGCACGCGCTCGTCGCCGCGCAGCTCGAGCGCCTGCGCGATCAACGCGACGATGAACGGCTGCGAGATCGTCTGACCGTGCGAGAGCGAGAGGGCGGCGTCGTCGTAGGCCCGGCTGCGCAGGTCCGGCGGGACGAAGAGCTCGCGCGGGACGCGACCCATCGCGTCGAGCACCCGCTCGTCCGTGATCCCGCGGCGACGCAGCTGCCGCTCGACCCAGTCAGGCCGCACGTCGGACGGCGACACCGAAGTGCTCGGCGGCGAGTTGCTTGATCCCCGTGATCGAGTCCGGCGGGGCGCCGAGGCCGACGGTCAGCATCGGCACCTCCGAGTCGGCCGCCTCGAGCGAGCCGTGACTTCCGCCGCCCTGGTGGTGACGGCCGGCGAGATCGACGAACTCCCATCCGGGCGCGGCAGAGACGAGCACCTCGCCCGCGTTCGGATTGCGGAGCGCGGCGGCTGCGCGCGTGCGGCCGTCCGGTACCTCGTCGAGCAGGCTCTCGTCTTCGTCGCCGTCACGGCGGACGATCACTCGGCCGTCCTCCTGGAAGAGAACGATGCCCGCGGCCGGCTGCGCGTCGAGTCGCTCTGCAACACCGCGGGCGTCGTCGGTGTAGACCATCGCCGCTCGGTTCGACGCGGTGACGAGGTCGTCTCCTGCGTCGAGTTGCGCGACGTTCTCGACCTTCGACTGTCCGTGGTCGCTGCACACGACGACGGCGTACCGCTCGAGGAACTCGTCCGGCCCGCCGGCGGCTTCCATCAGCGCGCTGATCGACGCGTCGCTGCGCGCCAGCGCCTCGTGCGCAGCGTCGGGGCCTGCCGCATGCGAGGCGAAGTCGTAGTCGGGGAGGTAGTACACGAGAAGGTCGAAGCCGTCCCGCGTCACCAGCCAGCGTCCGACGGATGCGGCGTAGGCGTCGATCGACCCGAGCGCGCGGTTTCGCACCGCGATCGGCGCGCCGGTGCGGTCGCTCTCGTAGAGCGAGTAGAAGAAGAAGCGCTTCGGCCCGTTCACCGCAGGCACCCCGGGGATCGTCGGCAGGTGGCGGTGACGGCCCCGGTAGCACGTGATGTTGATCGCGCCGGTCGTCAGTCCCTGCGACTCGAGCGCCTCGTAGATCGTCTCCGCGTCGCGCGACAGATGCTTCGCGTTCAGGTCGATGATCGTGTCGCGCAGCGAACGCGCGAGACCCGCCGCGCGCACCGCGCCGAACGACGATCCGTATTCGACCAGGCGCCGCTCACCCCGGTGCCACCAGACGAGGTGCGGGATGTGATGCACGTCCGGGTGGGCACCGGTCGCGATCGACGACAGGCACACCGGCGTGAGCGACGGGAACGTCGACGCCGCGCGCCGGTACTCGCCGTGGTCGGCGAGGAAGCGCAAGGCGGGCGTGTCCGCAGCTTCGAACATCGACGGCGTGAGGCCGTCGATGACGATCAGGATCACGCTCTTAGTCCTTGGCAAGGGTGCGCAGCCCGGCGTGCCGGTCCGGCGAGCGGCGGCGAAGGCGCCAGCCGAGAACCGGCACGGCGATCGCCTCGAGGTAGCCGACGATCGGCGCGAACGCGAGGATCGCGCCGACGATGGACGCGCCGGCGAGGAGCGCCGCCGTGCCGCCGCGTGTGCCGCCGCGACGAAGCGTTCCGCTGACGAGCGGCGCGCTGCCGAACGCGCCGCAGAGCGCGCCGACGAGCCCGCCGGCCGCATCGTCGACGTCGCCGAACGCCAGGCCGATCGCAACCGCGGCTGCTGCTGCGATGACCGCGCCGACGATCGCGCGCCGCAGCGCACCGGTCGCGGCGACGCCAACCGACGCACCGAGGCCGACGAGAATTCCGACCGTCCACCAGTCGCCCATCAGGGCGCCGAGTGTAGCGCCGTGTTTACCCCTGGCCGCGTCGGGGGCATAACGCGCATCGTTGGGAGACGGTGCCTTGCCCCTGCTCGTCTTCTTCACCTCGCCTCGCTCGGGACCGGCGCGGCGAATGGAGAGCCTCGTCGCGCACATCGCGCGTAAGGACCGCGAACGGTTGCGCGTCGCACAGGTGGATGTCGAGGAGCGCAGGGACCTCGCCGGCAAGCTCGGCGTCACCGACGCGCCGACGCTCGTGCTCGTCGTCGACCGAAAGCCGGTCGGCCGTCTCGACGGACGCGCGAGTGCGCCGATGATCGAGGCGATGCTCGCCGCGCATCTCGGCGAGCCGGTCGCAGCGGTCTAGCGCTCGAGCCGCGCGATCAGCGCGAGCGCGAACTGCGCGGCGCGCGCGCCGTCGACCACGCGATGGTCGAACGTGATGCTCAGGTTGCCGATCTGGCGCACGACGATCTCGCCGTCGCGCACGACCGGCCGCGAGCCGATGCGATGGACACCGAGGATCCCCACCTCGGGGTGGTTGACGAGC
>CAZDEX010000017.1:0-2230 GCA_964504405.1 uncultured Gaiellales bacterium
GGCATCAACAGCCGCGAACTCGTCGCGTACGCCGATTAACCGATCAACCATCTAGACCTTCTAACAGCCGTAGCCGTGCGCGCACTCGTACTGCGCGAACGCCGATGCGCTGGCGGTGAAGAAGTGGTGCTGCTTGTCCGGCTTGCGGACGAAGTAGAGATAGTCGACCTTCGCAGGATGGGCCGCCGCCTGGATCGACGCCAGCCCCGGGTTCGCGATCGGCGTCGGCGGCAGACCGGGAAGCTTGCGCGAGTTGTAGGGGTTGCTGCTCTCGAGTTGCGACTGGAGGATCGACTTCGTCGGCGGGATGTTCAAGCCGTAACGCAACGTCGCGTCGATCCCGAGCGGCATGTGTGCGTGCAGCCGGTTGTAGATCACCGCAGCGACGAGCGGGCGCTCGTCGGGCGCAAGCGTCTCCTTCTCCACCATCGAAGCGATGACCAGCACGTCGTACGGCGCGAGCTTCTTGTTCTTGGCGTACGCGAGATTGACCTGGCTCCAGTTCTCGCAGAATGCCTGCAGCTGGTCGTGCACGAGCTGCCGCGCGGTCGTCGTCGCGACGAAGTCGTACGTCGCCGGGAAGAGGAACCCCTCGAGGTTCGTCTGCCGGTGCGGCGTGAAGCACGGCAGGACGGCGCGGCGCGACGCGTTCGCGTAGGACTGCGGCGAGAGCACGACGTTCTTGTGGCGCTTGTTCTCGGCGATCTTCGCGACGACGCCCACACGCTCGATCATCTGCGCCCGTGTGAAGCCCTCCGGGAAGATGATCTTGAACGGCTTGACCCCCGCGGCTGTGGTGGTCGGCGGCGCGCTCGAAGTGTGAACGTGCGGCAGGGCGACAACGATCGCGACGACCACCGCGATGAGCGCAGCGAGGATCGCCGCGAGCGCGGCGATGCGCCGGCGGCGGATCTCCTCCTTCGACGGCCCGCGCGGCCGCCGGACCGGCATCAAGGGCGGGCGCTCTGCCATTCCAGATACGAGGAGAGGAGGTGGGCCGCCGCGCGCGCGTCGTCGCCGCCTGCGAGCACCGAGGTGAACCGCTCGTCGTAGGTCTCGACCGGCGCCTCCACGGCCGCGCGCAGACGCTCGACGAACACGGCCGTCTCCTGCGCCTGCTCGCCGTGCTCACCCCGCAGCGTCAGCGGAAGACCGACGACGACGACCTCGGGCTCCTCCGCGGCGATCACCTCGAGCAGCTTGGCAAACCCGGCATCCGTCGCCGCACGCTCAACCGTCGTCACCGGGCGCGCGACGGTGCCCGTGGGGTCGGAGATCGCGACGCCGGTGCGCGCGGAGCCAAAGTCGAGCGCCAGCACTTTCAACTGATGGAGGCGGTGAGCTTGTCGCGGCCGGCTTCGAGCGCGTCGCGGACTGCGCCGACGTTCTTCCCGCCCGCCTCTGCGAGCGTCGGGCGTCCGCCGCCCCCGCCGCCGATGATCGGGCCGAGCTCGCGCACGATCTTGACCGCATCGAGGTCGGCGAGCGTGTTGTCGAGGTTCACCACGAGCGCGACCTTGCCGTCGTCGGTCGACGCGAGCACGACGGCCTGCGCGCCCTCGCGCTGACGCAGCTGATCCGAGAGGTCGCGCAGCTCACTTCCGCGCGCGCCCTTCACCTCGGCGACGAACACCGCGCCCTGCTTGTCCTGCCAGACGATATCGGGGCCGGTCGCAGCCGCCTTCGGCTTCTTCACCTCCCGGCGCAGCTGCTCCAGCTCTGCGCGCACCGCGTCGAGCTCCTTCGAACGCCCTTCGAGCACCGTCCAGGCCTCGCCGGCCGTCACGGCCTCGATCCGGCGCGCGCCGCTGCCGACCGACCCTTCGCTGAGGATCACGAACGGCCCGATCTCGGCCGTCGAGCGCACGTGCGTTCCGCCGCAGAGCTCGCTCGAGTAGTCGCCGATCTCCACGACGCGCACCTCGTCGCCGTACTTCTCGCCGAAGAGCATCATCGCGCCGAGCTTGCGCGCCTCTTCGATCGGCGTGACGAACGTGCGCACGGGGATCGCCTCGAACACCTTGTCGTTGACGATGCGCTCGACGCGCTCGCGCTCCTCCGGCGTCAGCTGCCTGTCGTGCGTGAAGTCGAAGCGCAGCTTGTCCGGCCGCACGGCGGAGCCCGCCTGCTTCACGTGGTCGCCGAGCACGTCGCGCAGCGCCTGGTGCAGCAGGTGTGTCGCGGTGTGGTTCGCCTGCGTCGGGTACCGGTCGCTCCAGTTGACGACCGC
>CAZDEX010000017.1:2330-8578 GCA_964504405.1 uncultured Gaiellales bacterium
CTCCATCAGCTCTGCGAACCCGTCGATGTCGATCGCCTGGCCGCGCTCCTCGGCGAGCTCCTGCGCGAGCTCGATCGGGAAGCCGTAGGTTGCGACGAGCTGGAAGGCGTCCTCGGCGCTGATCGCGTCCTGGCCGGCGAGGTCGTCGAACACCTTCATGCCGCGTGCGAGCGTCTCGGAGAACTTCTCCTCCTCTGCGCGCACGATGCGCTCGATGTCGGCGGCATGCTCGCGGAGCATCGGGTAGGCGTCGCCCATCTGGTCGATCACGACGGCGGGGAGCCGGTGCACGCCCTCGAGCCCGATGCGCTTCGCCTGGTAGATCGCACGGCGCAGCAGGCGGCGGCAGATGTACCCGCGCCCTTCGTTCGACGGCTCGACGCCTTCGGCGATCAGGAAGCTCACCGCCCGGCCGTGGTCTGCGAGCACGCGGTGGGCGCGCTGCGAGACGTCGCTGTCGTTGTACGCGACCCCCGACTCGCGCTCGACCCACTGCATGATCAGCTGGAAACCGTCCGTGTCGAAGACCGAGCTGACGTCCTGCAACACGCACGCGGTGCGCTCGATGCCGTTGCCGGTGTCGACGTTCGGCGTCGGCAGCTCGACGAGGACGTTGCCCGGCTGCAGGTCGTACTGCATGAAGACGAGGTTGTAGATCTCCATGATCCGGTCGCAGTGCCCGGGGCCGCAGCTCGGGTCGCCGCACGCGTACTGCTCGCCGCGGTCGTAGAAGATCTCGGTGCACTGCCCGCACGGCCCCGTCTCGCCGGACTGCCAGAAGTTGTCCTTGCCGAGTCGCACGATGCGCTCCGGCGGGATGCCCTTGCGGCGCCACGCAGCGATCGCGACCTCGTCCTCGCCGAGCTCGAGCGCCGGGTCGCCCTCGTGCACCGTCGCCCAGAGGCGGTCGGGCTCCAGCTCGAGCACGCCGGTGACCCAGTCCCACGCGAAGTCGACGGCGTCGTCCTTGTAGTAGTCGCCGAACGAGAAGTTGCCCATCATCTCGAAGAAGGAGCAATGGCGTTCCGTGCGCCCGACCTCGTCGAGGTCGTTGTCCTTCCCGCCCGCGCGCAGGCACGGCTGCACGCTGACGACGCGCGGCGCCGGGGGCTCCTTCGTGCGCAGGAAGTACGGCTTGAACTGCTGCATGCCGGCGATGATGAACAGCGTCGACTGGTCGTCCGGCGGCGGGATCAGCGAGTGGCCGGGCACGCGCAGGTGCGCGCGCTCCTCGTAGAAGCGCTGGAACGCCTCGCGCAGCTCGTTCGTCGTCATCGCCATGGCGACGAACAGTGTACGGACGGGGTTCTAGAGACCTTGTTCGACCAGCCACGAGGCGAGCTCGTCCCCGAGCCCCGGGTCCAGGTCCTCGACGATCCCGTGCGTCGACCCGGGCGGCCAGCGGATCTCGGCGTGCGGCATCGCCGCCTCGAACTTCGCAACGTGCGCCCGGTTCGTGTCACCGTGCGGCGGCTCCGTCGCGAGGAAGAGGAGCGTCGGGATCTCGCTCCGGCGACCACCGGCCAGTGCGGCTCACCGGCTCGAGGAGGCCGCGCATCGCCCGGCCCTGCGCGTTGTCGGGGAGGTGGAGCGTGTCGACGTCCTCGACGTCCGCGTAGTCGAGGTGGCCGCTGTCGAGAAGGATCAGCGCGCGCACGTCGTCGGGATGCGTCGCCGCGTAGGCCATCGCAACCGCCCCGCCCCACGAGTGGCCGGCGAGCACCGGCCGGTCGAGCTCACGTTCGTCGATCAGCTCGTCGAGCAGGCCGGCGAGCGCGCCGAGCGCGTACTCCTCGGCCGGGACGGCCGCATCGCGCGAGCCTATGCCGCGATTCGCGCGCACACGCGCACGTCTCGAAAAGACGGGTCAGGCCGCGCGGTCGGGGTCGAGCTCTTGCTCGGCGGCGATCTCGTCGCGGATCTTCTCGAGTGCGCGCCGGATCAGGCGCGAGACGTGCATCTGCGAGATGCCGATCTGCTGTGCGATCTGCGACTGCGTCAGCCCCTCGAAGAACCGCAGGTGCAGGATGCGCCGCTCGCGCTCGTCGAGCACCTTGAAGCCCGGTGCGAGCACCGCCCGATCCTCGGACACCTCGTACTGGTGCTCGATGTCCCCCAGCGACTCGAGCGGGTCGAGATCCTCGCCGTCCTCGGAGCCGCCGCCCGTCGAGAGCGAGAGCGACGAGTACGCGCGCCCGGACTCGAGCGCCTCGAGCACCTCTTCCTCCTCGACACCCGCCGCCTTGGCGAGCTCGGGGATCGTCGGCGAGCGTCCCAGCTGCACCGTCAGGCCTTCGACGAGCTTGGAGAGCTGCACGTTCAGCTCCTGCAGGCCGCGCGGCACGCGCACCGCCCAACCGCGGTCGCGGAAATGGCGCTTGATCTCGCCGATGATGTTCGGCGTCGCGTACGTCGTGAGCTCGACGCCGCGCGAGAGGTCGAAGCGGTCGATCGCCTTGATCAGCCCGATCGACCCGATCTGCACGAGATCGTCGAGCTGCTCTCCGCGGTAGCTGTACCGGCGTGCGAGTGACCGCACGAGCGACATGTACTGCTCGATCAGCTGCTCACGAGCGGCGAGATCGCCTTCCTCGTGATAGCGGCGGAGCAGCGCCTTGTCGTTCTCACCCACGAGCCGCGACCTTCTTCGTCAGATGAACGAACTGACCGTCGACGTGGACGTCGTCCACCGTCGACTCGAGCACACGACGCAGGCTCAGGGCGCCGTTGTGCTCACGCTCGACCTCGTCGAGCAAGCCCGGCGTCAGCGGGCCGACGCTCGTCTCGAGCGCGCCTTCGCGCAACGCCATCTGCACGGTGATGTCTCCGGTCTCGGGCTCGGCGCGGTCGAGGATCGCATCGAGCGCGAGCTCGAGGTCCTCGAGGTTCTCGATCGTCAGATCGAGGCGCACGGCAAGGCCGCCGAGAACGAGGTGCGCCACGCGATGAAAGTCCGGGTCGCGCGGAATCGTGAGGGTGATCTCGTCAGCCACCGTGGGTCGCCTTGAGCTCCTCGTCGAGGTCTCGCTCACGGCGCTCGGCAGCGGCTTTTCCTTCGTCGACCGCCTCGCGCCAGTTGCGGCGCGTGCGAAGCGAAGCCCAGCCGTGCGAGACGCCTGCCGACAAGCCCGCGAGCTTCTGCACGGGTGTCTTGACGGCATAGCTGACCGAGCGCACGGCCTCGTCCACGGCCACGACTGCATCGACCGCACTGTCGGTCGCCGTGTCGAGCTTGTCCAGTTGTGCGTTCACCCGGTCCACCGATCCTCCGACTTTGTTGATCACCGGAAGCACTTCACGCTCTGCCCCACGAATCAACGAGGAAAGTCGGTCGAAAGTTACGGCCAACCGCAGAAATGCCCACCCGAGACCAAGCCCGACCGCGAGGAGGAAGATCGCGAGGGCGAGATGTGCGAGGTCCCCGAAGGAGAAAGCGACGATCACGGACGGCAACACTAGTCCGAGCGTGCGGATGTCACCAGCCCGGACCCCACCACCACGTCCCCGTCGTAGAGCACCGCAGCCTGGCCGCGGGCGACTCCGAAGGCCGGCTCGTCGAGCCGCAGGCTGAATCCCCCCGCGGTCTGCTCGACGGTCGCGCCCACCGCGGGCGACCGGTAACGGAGCTTCGCATCGACGTGCGCGGCCGAGGCGTAGAGGCGCCCGCGGGCGGAGATCTGCGTCCGCCCGAGCGCCGCTCGGGGGCCGACGACGACGGTGTTCGTCGCCGCGTCCGTGTCGAGCGCATACAGCGGCTCCGCGGCCGAGAGGCCCAGGCCGCGGCGCTGCCCCGGCGTGAACGCCCAGTGGCCGTCGTGCTCGCCGAGCTTCGCGCCGGCGATGTCGACGAGGGGCCCGCGCGCCGGTTCGAGACCGTGACGCGCGAGGAATGTGCGGTAGTCGTCACCGGCGAGGAAGCACGCCTCCTGGCTGTCGGCGCGGGTCGCCGCCTCGAGCCCCGCCGCGGCAGCCTCGGCGCGCGTCTGCTCCTTCGTCTGCTCGCCGAGGGGGAACCACAGCCGCTCCAGCTTCGTGGGATCGAGCGTCGCGAGCATGTAGCTCTGGTCCTTCTCCGGGTCGAGCGCGCGGGCGAGCAGAAGCCTGCCCTCGTGCTCCACGATGCGCGCGTAATGGCCCGTCGCGAGGCGCCTCGCTCCGATGCGCTCGGCGAAGGCGAGCAGCTCGGCGAAGCGGAACGCGCCGTTGCAGCGGATGCAGGGGTTCGGCGTCTCGCCGCGCGCGTAGCCGCGCACGAACGGCGTGACGATCGCGCGGCGGAACTCCTCGCGCAGATCGAGCGTGACGTGAGGCAGACCTCGCGCGTGACACGTCTCGCGCGCGGCGATCACGGCGCTCGGAGAGCAGCACGCGCGCTCCGCGTTCGGCCCCTCGGGGTCCAGCCACAGACGGAGCGTCACGCCCACGGCCTGCTCGCCGGCCTTGAGGAACGTGACCGCACTGTCGACGCCGCCGCTCATGGCGACGGCGACGCGGCGTGTGTCCGGGTGCGCGCCGACCACCGGCCCGAGCGCGTTCGCGAGCGCATCCACCGGAAGCGTCTCGCCGCCGACGGCCGCAGCCTCGAGCAAGCTCAGCCCGCGCAGGTCCTCGGCGATGCCCGGCGCGTCGGCGTCGACGATCGTCTGCCCGTCGACGCGCAGCTGCACGGCCGCCCAGTCGGCGCCGCGCGCGGAATCTCCGTAGAGCTCGAGCATCTACCCAGAGTAGTCGTGAGGGGAGCCGAAGCTCCCCTCACCGTGCTCCGATCTCGCCGGTTGTGCCACGTCCACGTGAACCTGGACAAGCCAGGTGGGTGCCGTGCGGGACGTCGGACGCAAGGCGCCTATTCCCGACGCGGGCTCCCTTTCACATGGTGTTGGTTCTACATGGATACGCGGCGCACGAACGAGATCGAGCACTCGCTCGCACAATAGCGGCGCTTATCCGGATCGGGCATACGCCCACTGGATCTCCTGCACGTTCCTCAGGCCGAGCTTGCGCGCGAGGGCGTCGGTCAGGTCGAACTTCCGCCCGGGGACGTACGGGCCGCGGTCGATCACCTGCGTGAGGACGGTCTGGCCGCGGTACGTGATGAACACGCGGGCGCCGCAGGGCAGCGTTGGATGGGCGACGCCGACCGTGTCCGGATGGATGACGCCGCCGCACGCGGTGCGCCGGCCGAACGCCGCCGGGCCGCTCGAGCCGGCGAGCGCGGTGTACGACCCTTCCGGTTGCGGGGCGGTGCTCGCGTGACGCCGCGTCTGCGCCGTGACGGCGAGCGACACGGCGATTGCGAGCAGCGCGAGCCCCGCGAGCGCGACCTCGCGCTGCGCGAGACGGAACCTCATGCCGTCGGCGTTCCCACGAAGTCGGGGAACGACTCACGCACGAGCTCGTCGAAGTCGAGCGGCAGAAGGCCGTCCGGCCCGGCGTAGTCGCGCAGGTAGATGAGGAGGAATTCGCGCTCTTCGTTCGGCTCGCCGCTTGCGCGCAGCGCGCGCTCGAGCTCCCAGACGTTCCACTGCTGCGCAGGCTGATCCGCGGCGACGGGCTCCGGCTCCGGCTCCGGCTGGGCGTCTGACACCGGTACGGGCTCGGGCTGTGGCTCCGGTTCCGCCGGGGTGTCAGACACCGGTTCGGGGTCGGGCTCCGGCTCGGGCTCCGGCGTGGTGTCTGACACCGGTTCGGGCTCCGGCTGAGGCTCCGGCTCCGCCGGGGTGTCAGACACCGGTTCGGGCTCGGGCTGAGGCTCCGGCTCCGGCTCCGGCCGGCGCGGGATGACACGCACGGACTCGGTGCGCGGGAACGCGGGCTCTGGCCGGGGCACCGCCGCGACGGCGTCCGCGGGCGCGGGCTGCTCGTCGACGCGCGGGTGCGCGAGCGAGTACTCGACGATGACGTAGATCAGCCAGACGAATGCGACGGCGAGGCCGATCCCCCACGGGCCGAGATGGAACATGCCGGTTATGACCGCCGTCAGGACGATCACGACCGCCTCGACGAGGAAGCGGAGGCCGGGGCGGCGACGGAGGGCGCTCACGCGCTAATCCTGCCGATTCGAGAGGCCGGGCAAAGGCCGCAGTCCTTCGGGCCGCGCCGGCACCTCGACCGCGGGCACCTCCGCGACGGCGCCGCGGCCGAACCGCTTGCGCGGCGCCGGCGCCGCGAGCGGGTCGAGCGAGTAGCGCGCGACCCGCTGGACGGAGCGCACGAGCTCGGGCTGGGTGTCTGACACCGGTGCGGGCTCG
>CAZDEX010000017.1:8678-16875 GCA_964504405.1 uncultured Gaiellales bacterium
CCGCTGGACGGAGCGCACGAGCTCGGGCTGGGTGTCTGACACCGGTGCGGGCTCGAGCTGAGGCTCCGGTTCCGGCTGGGTGTCAGACACCGGTTCGGGCTCGGGCTCCGGTTCGGGTTCGGGCTCGGGCTCTGGTTCGGGCTCCGGTTCCTCCGGCTCGTCGAGCGGCGCTGCAGGGAGCTCCTGCACGGTCCACGGGTCCGGCGGGCTGACGGACGGAGCCGACACGGGCGGCTCGGAAACGGGCGGCGCGGCCACCGGCCACTCGCCGAGCATCTCCGCGCGCAGCGCCGCCGAGGCGATCCACGTGGGCGCCTCGTCGCGCACCTCGGGGTAGCCCGTCGCGACCTGCTCGAGCGGCTGCGCGGGCGGCAGGTTCACCTGCGGCACGTAGTAGCGCGGCGGCAGCCCGCTCCCGTAATGCGGCTCGTCGCGCCAGGCGGCCCATTCGAACAGCGCGACGACGATCCAGCCCACGAGCATGATGGCCGCGATCTCGAGCGGGGCGAGGTTCGTGAGGGTGAGCGCAACGGCGAGCGCCATGAGGAACAGCACCTCGAGGACGAACCGCGACCCGCGACGGTCAGACATGGCGTCCTCTTCGACTAGGAGGCATCCTCGCCCTGCTCAGGCGCAGGCGAGGTGGGCGGTTCGGGCGAGACTGGCGCACTGTGTGTTGGCGCACCGTGTGTTGGTGCACTGAGCGGCGGCGCGCTGACGGGCGGCGGACCGGGCTCGCTCGCCGCGGGCTCTGCCGGGCCGGGCAGCGCGGGCGGCTCGAGCAGGTCGTCCTCCTCGGGCTGGGGCTCGGGATCCGGCGCCGAGTCCGGCTCGGGCTCCTCGGCTGGAGGCTGTTCGGCTAGAGGCTCCGGCGCCGCGGCGATGCGCGGCGGCGCAGGTACATCGGCGGGCGGGGCCGGCGTCGTACCGCGCAAGCGGCTCGCCTCGGCCGACGCCTTCGCAGCGCCGACGATCGCCTCGGAGACTTCGTTGATCGCCTCGGGGCCGAGACCGGCTGCGGTCAGCAGCTGCTCGGCGCCCTGCTGGGCACGCGCGAGGATCACGCCCGCCTGCGCACGGGCCCATTCGAGCGTCTGCTCGACCTCGGCGCGGGCGGCGTTCGTGAGCTCGGTCGCCTGGTGGCGGGACTGCTCGAGGAGCCGGGCGCCGCGCGCCTCGGCCTCGTTCAGGGCGGCCGTCGCGTCGCGGTTCGCGGTCGCGAGCAGCTCGCGGGCCTCGCTCTTCGCGGCGTTCAGAATCTCGTTGCGCTGGCGCTCGCTCTCCTCGCGGAAGCGCTCGACCTGCCGCTCCTTCTCCTGCAGCTCGCGCTGGCGGCGCGTGACCTCGACCTCGGTGCGGCCGAGCTGGGCGGCCGACGCGGTCTGCGCGTCGCGCTCGAGCGCATCCGCGAACTCGGCAGCCGCGCGGATCAGGTGCAGCGCGTCCATGCGCACCGCGTGACCCGTCGGGTCGACGCTCGCGGTCTTTCCCGCCGCCTGCAGCACGCGGAGCTGCGCCTGCAGCTGGAGCGAGTGGCGGCGGAACGAGTCGAACGCCTCGCGGACGCCTTCGGGCTCGAAGGTGCCGTCCTCGGTCTGCGGCAGGTCCTCGAGACGCGGAAGCGAGGTGAGTGAAGGCTGTTGCGGTGAAGGGCTCGTCATGGCAGCGGCAACTGTTCCCGGTTTCGCCGGAACCGGAAGTATGCCTCTTCCTTCGGCCGGACTCAGCCCCGGCTTGAGCTTTGCGGCGGAAGGGCCTGGATGCCGAGCTCGCGGAGCACGTCCGCGGGCATCGCGTTCGGCGCTCCGGTCAGCGGGTCGGAGCCGCTCGCGACCTTCGGGAACGCGACGACCTGGCGCAGATCCGGCTCGCCTGCGATACGCGCGACGAAGCGGTCGATGCCCATCGCGAACCCGCCGTGCGGAGGCGCGCCCATCGCGAGCGCCTCGAGCAGGAAGCCGAACTTCGACTGCGCCTCCTCCTCGGAGAGGCCCATCGTGCGGAACACCTTCTGCTGCATCGCCACATCGTGGATCCGGATCGACCCCGACCCGAGCTCCCAGCCGTTCCAGATCAGGTCGTAGTGCTCGCCGAGGATGAAGCCGGGATTCGACTCGTCCCATTCCTCGTGGCCGGAGGCGGGCGCCGTGAACGGATGGTGCGTGAACGTCCAGCCGCCGTCGTCGGTGCGCTCGAAGAGCGGGAAGTCGACGACCCAGTGGAAGAGCTCCGCGCCGGTCTCCATCAGGTCGAGCTCCCGCGCGAGGTGCAGGCGCAGACCGCCGAGCACGCGCGCGACGACCTCTTCGTCGCCGGCGCCGAAGAGCACGGTCGAGCCGGGCGGCGCCTCGAACGCGGCGAGCTCCTGCTCGGAGAGGAACTTCGCGATCGGCGAGCGCACCTCGCCGCTCTCGTCGACGACGACGTACGCGAGCCCCTTCGCGCCCCACTCCTTCGCGACCTCTTCGAGGCGCGCGAGCTCGGCGCGCGAGAACGCCTTCGGCGCGACGATGAACCGGACCGTCGGCGCGTTCGCGAAGACGCCGAACTCGGAGCCGCGCGTCATCTCCGTCGCCTCCTGGATCTCCATCCCGAAGCGCAGGTCCGGCTTGTCGCTGCCGAAGCGCAGCATCGCTTCGCGATAGCCGAGACGCGGGAACGGTCGCGACGGCGGCTCGCGACCGATCGACTCGAACGCGGCGACGACCGCCTGCTCCATCACGTCGAGCACCTCCTCGCGCTCGACGAACGCCATCTCGAGGTCGAGCTGGCGGAACTCGAACTGGCGGTCGGCGCGGAGATCCTCGTCACGCCAGCAGGTGGCGATCTGGTAGTAGCGGTCGACCTCGCCGATCATGCAGAGCTGCTTGAACAGCTGCGGCGACTGCGCGAGCGCGAAGAACTTCCCGGGCTGCAGGCGCACAGGCGTGAGGAAGTCGCGCGCGCCCTCCGGCGTGCCGCGCGTCATGCTGGGAGTCCAGACGTCGATGAACCTCAGGTCGTCCATGCGCCGGCGGATCGCCGCGATCACGGTGTGCGAGAGGCGCAGGTTGCGCTGCATCCGCTCGGTGCGCATGTCGAGCCAGCGGTACTTGAGGCGCAACGTCTCGTCGACGTTCTCCTCGTCGAGCTGGAACGGGAGCGGCGTCGAGCGGCTGAGCACGCGCAGCGTGTCGACCTGGACCTCGACCTCGCCCGTCGGCAGGTTCGGGTTGACCGCTTCGGGCGCACGGGCGACGACCTCGCCCTCGGCCTGCAGGACGAACTCGTTTCGGACTTCGTGCGCGGCGGCGGCCGCGTCCGCGGCGCGCTCCGGGTTCACGACGAGTTGCAGCTTCCCCGTGTGGTCGCGCAGGTCGACGAAGACGAGACCGCCGTGGTCGCGCCGGGTGTCGGCCCAGCCTGCGACGGTCACGCGGGTGCCGATGTGCTCGGGCCGAAGCTCGCCGCAGTGGAGGTCGCGCCAACTCATGGGGCAATGAGCGTAGCGACGACCTCGTCGAGGCCGACCGCTTGCTCACCGCCGCCACGCCGGATCGTCGCCTGCTCGCCGCGCACGATCACGACCGTGCGCGCGCCGGTCCGGCCGGCCTGGGTCATCTGTCCCTTGAACGAGCGGCCCGCGTAGTCGGTGTCCGCGGACACGCCGCGGCGACGGAGCTCCGCGAGGATCTGCAGCACGCGCTCGCGCGCGGCCTCCTCGACGACGAAGAAGACGTCGAGCGGCGCGGGCTCGACACGCTTCTCCTCGAGCTCGAGCGCAAGCAGCAAGCGCTCGATTCCGATCCCGATGCCGATCCCGGGCGTCGGCGGCCCGCCGATCGCCTCGACGAGCCCGTCGTAGCGCCCGCCGCCTCCGATCGCAGAGTTCGCGTTGTCGAACGGCGCGAGGAACTCGAACGTCGTGCGCGAGTAGTAGTCGAGGCCGCGCACGAGCGTCAGGTCGAGCACGTACGGCACGCCGTAGGCGTCGAGGTACCGCCGCACCTCCTCGAAGTGCTCGCGGCACGCATCGCACAGCGATTCGCCGATCTTGGGAGCGTCCTCGAGCGCGGCGCGGAGCGTCGGGCTCTTGACGTCGAAGACCTGCAGCGGGCTCGTCGCGCGCTTGTGACGCGCGTCCTCGTCGAGCAGCTCCTCGTGCGCGTCCAGCCATTCGTTCAGGCGCTCGACGTACTGCGGGCGGCAGTTCGCATCACCGATCGAGTTCAGGTGCAGCTCCCACTTCGTGACGCCGAGCCGGCGAAGGAGCTCGTGGTAGAGCTGGATGATCTCGGCGTCGATCGCCGGGTCGGCGGACCCGATCGCCTCGACGGACAGCTGGTAGTGCTCGCGGTAGCGCCCCTTGCCGGGCGCGCCGTAGCGGTACATCGGTGCGATCGTGAACGCCTTGACCGGCTGAGGGTCGCGATGCATGCCGTGCTCGACGTACGCGCGGCAGATGGGCGCGGTTCCCTCCGGGCGCAGTGTGAGCGAACGGTCGCTGCGGTCGCGGAAGGTGTACATCTCCTTGTGCACGACGTCGGACGCGGCGCCCGACGTGCGCTCGAACAGCGCGGTGTCCTCGAAGCCGGGCGTCTGGATCCGCCCCCAGCCGTACAGCGCGGTCACCTCTTCCATCGTGCGCACGACGTGCCACCACGCCGCGTCACTCGGGAGCACGTCGTGCGTCCCGCGCGGCGCTTGGAATTTGTTGCTCATGACTGTCGCTCGGCGCGGAGCTCGGCGAGGAACGGGTTGCTCTGCAGCTCGCGTCCGAGCGTCGTCGCCGGCCCGTGCCCCGGGTACACGACCGTCTCGGGTGGGAACCGGTCGAGCAGCGCACGGACGGATGCGAGGAGCACCTCCCAGTCGCCGCCCGGCAGGTCGTAGCGTCCGATCGAGCCTGCGAAGAGGAGGTCGCCGGCGAACAGCTCGCCGTCGTGGTGGAACGCGACGTGGCCGGCGGAATGGCCGGGCACGTCGACGACGTCGAACGCGATGCCCGCCACCGTGACCTCGTCTCCCCCCGTGACCGTGTGCGCCGGATCGTGCGCACCGACGCGCATGCCGCCGCGCGTCGTCCCCGTGCGGAGCGCTTCTACCTCGCCGGCGGGGGCCCAGACCTCCGCGCCCGTTCCCGCGGCGAGTGCAGCGACACCGCCGATGTGATCGACGTCGGTGTGCGTGACGAGGATCCCGCCCGCCCTCGCGCCCATGCGCGCGAGCTCGAGCCGCAGCGGCGTCGGGTCGTCCCCCGGGTCGACCACGGCGGCTTCGGGCGCGCCACGCTCGCCGCGCACGAGGTAGCAGTTGCTCTTGAAGGGCCCCATCACGAAGGTGGCGACGACGAGCGGCACAGGCGTTTGAGTGTATAAGCGGCTGGAAAGCTGATCTCACATGCAGCGCTGGGATCTTCACCACATGGATGCACCCGACGGGACGCGCGATCCGATCGTGCTCCACTCGGACGACGGCGCACGCGCCGTGCTGATCGTGCTGCAGCCGGGGCAGTCGCTCGGCGACCACCAGGTGAAGGAGAACGCCTGGGTGACCGTCCTCGACGGATCGGTGCACGTCTCGTGCGGCGGCGAGGAAGCCGACGTCGAGCCGGGGACGCTGCTGCACTTCGTGCCCGACGAGCGCCACGCGCTGCGCAGCGACGCCGGCGCGCGCATCCTGATGCTGCTCGCGCCGTGGCCCGGCGAGGGCCACTACCGCGGCGACGCCGCGGCCTAAGCCTTCTTCGCCGACTGGCGCGCGACGCGCTTCTGGTAGCTGCGGTAGGCCGTGCGGTCGATCCAGTACGTGAGCGGCACGAACGCCGCGGCGTAGAACGCGCCCCACGCGATCCGCAGGCCGAGCGGCGCGCTCTTGAAGAGGAAGATGAACGCGAGGAGCATGGCGCCGCCCATCAAGCCGCCACGCTTGAGCGCGCGCTCCCACGACGGCTCGGGCGGGACGCGCAGCGTCCGCCCCTTCGTGTTGCGGAGCTGCTGCTGCGGCTGCTTGGCTTTCTCGGGCCGCTCCTCGCTGCTGCGGAGCTCGGCGAGCGGCACCTCGTTGCCCTCCTCGTCCACCTCGAACACACGGACGTCGTGACGGAAGTCCTTCTCGCGGCGACGGCGCTGTTTGCGGGTCGGCATCGCGTCAACCTTAGCGCCGGAGAACGACCCGCCCGCGCCGGATCACGGTACGCACGACCTCGCCGGCGAGGTGGTAGGCGAGGTAGCGCCAGTCGGGCGCGTCGAGGAGCACGAGGTCGGCCCGGGAGCCTGGCTCGATCCGGCCCCGGTCGGCCAGGCCCAGCACGTGCGCGGCATTCACCGTCACGGCGGCGAGGACCTCGGCCGGCGAGAGGTGGAGCTGCGTGCACGCGAGCGAGCAGACGAGGGGCAGGCTCGTCGTGAAAGCGCTCCCCGGGTTGAAGTCGGTCGCGAGCGCCACTGCCGCCCCGGCGTCGACCAGCGCGCGGGCCGGCGGCATAGGCCGGTCGAGGAAGAGCGCGCTCGCGGGAAGCAGGACGCCGACGACCGCGCTCGACGCGAGCGCGCGGGCCCCTTCGCTGCCCGTCGCCTCGAGGTGGTCGACCGAACGCGCGCCGAGTTCGATCGCGAGCGGGATCGCACCGCTCTCCGTGAACTGGTCGCCATGGAGCCGGAGCGCGAGACCGGCGCCGCGGCACGCTTGGAGGTAGCGGCGCGCCTGCGCCGCGTCGAACGCGCCGCGCTCGAGGAACACGTCGGCCGCGTCCGCGACCTGCGCCGCGTCCGGGAGGACATCGGCGAGTACGAAATCGAGGTACGCGTCGGCGTCGCCGTGCTCGGGCGGGACAGCGTGCGCGCCGAGCCACGTCGGCGCGCCACCCGCATCGCGCACTGCGCGGAGCGACGCGAGCTCCGTGTCGCGGTCGAGCCCGTAGCCCGACTTCCCCTCCCACGTCGTCGTGCCGTGGCCGAGCATCCACCCGGCGTGCTCCTCGACGCGCGCGTGCAGGCCGGCCTCGTCGAGCGCACGCGTGGCGCGCACGGTCGAGAGGATGCCGCCGCCCGCAGCGTGCAGCTCCTCGTAGCTCGCGCCGCCCGCGCGCAACGCGAACTCCTCGACGCGGTCGCCGCCGAACGCGGGATGCGTGTGGCAGTCGACGAGCCCGGGGACCGCAGAGAGACCGCGCCCCTCGACCTCCTCGACCTCGCCGTCGACCGCACGCAGCTCCGACATGCGCCCGACTGCCTCGATCGCGCCGTCGCGGCAGAGGACGTACGCATGCTCGAGCA
Organism: uncultured Gaiellales bacterium; assembly: GCA_964504405.1. Taxonomy (GTDB): domain Bacteria; phylum Actinomycetota; class Thermoleophilia; order Gaiellales; family Gaiellaceae; genus PALSA-600. Next base: position 15,935 of record CAZDEX010000017.1, read on the forward strand.
CCGTCACGCCGGCGAGCTCCCGCCCGCGCAGCGGCGCCGGGCCGGGAGCGGGCGTGGCGACCTGCTCGAGGTCGCGGACGAGCAGCGCCGTGTTCATGCCACGGCGCTCAAGCGTCGTGCATCGGCGTCGCGAGCCCGTGGTCGCGCGCAGCCTGCTCGGCCTCGGGGTAGCCCGCGTCGAGATGGCGCACGACGCCCATGCCCGGATCGGTCGTGAGCACGCGCTCGAGCCGTTCGGCGGCCTCGTCGCTGCCGTCCGCGACGACGACCATGCCGGCATGGATCGAGTTGCCGATCCCGACGCCGCCGCCGTGATGCACGCTGACCCACGTCGCGCCGGCCGCGACATTGACGAGCGCGTTCAGGATCGGCCAGTCGGCGATCGCGTCCGAGCCGTCGCGCATCGCCTCCGTCTCGCGATACGGCGAGGCGACGGAGCCGGCGTCGAGGTGATCGCGCCCGATCACGATCGGCGCCTTCAGGCGGCCGGAGCGAACGAGCTCGTTGATCGCGAGGCCCGCCTTCGCGCGGTCGCCGAAGCCGAGCCAGCAGATCCGGGCCGGCAGCCCCTGGAACGCAACGCGTCCGGGTGCCAGGTCGAGCCACCGCTGCAGGAGCGCGTCGCCGGGAAACAGCTCGCGCAGCGTCTCGTCGATCGCCGCGATATCGGCCGGGACGAAGCCCGGGTATGAGAAGGCCTCCCCTACACCTGCCGCTTCGGCCTCACCTCGCAAGTTGTTGCCATAATCGAAAACGTAGCTGCCACTCCGGACGTACTCGAGGAGCGCCTCGACGTGCACCGCGATCGAGGCACGCGCGCGACGCAGGTACTCGTCCGGGTCGGACGCGCGTAACGCAGCGGCGTCCGAAACGGACAGGCCACGCGGGATGTACCCGGTCAGCGGGTCGTGCGCGGCGGTCTGATCGGTGACGAGATCGAA
>CAZDEX010000018.1:0-16746 GCA_964504405.1 uncultured Gaiellales bacterium
CCCGGCGGCACGGCCGAGGTCGGTGCGCTGACCCGCGGGTTCAACACGATGGCAGAGAGTCTCGAGCTGCACCGATCCGAGCTCGAGAACCAGCGCTCCGAGCTCGAGGCGCAGCAGGTCGAGATCGAGCGCACCCTCTCGGCGCTCGAGGAGCGGAATCGACAGATCGAGCTTCTGCAGCAGTTCGCGGAGACGCTCGGCGCGGCCTCCACGCTCGAGGAGCTGGCGGAGGCGGTGCTCGGCGCGATCGCCGATGCGGCGCGCGCGGAGATCGGCGCGCTCTACCTGAGCACCGACGAGACCACGTTCGCGATCGCCGCCCGTCGCGGCTTGGCCGCGGCCGCGGTCACCCTCGAGGTATCGCCCGGCGACGGCCTCGCCGGCCGCGCCCTCGCCGAGCGCCGGCCGGTCAGCGTCGCCTACGGCGAGACGCGCTTGAAGCTTCCCGGCATAGTGGCGGGGCGCGACGCGGCGCACGAGCTCCACCTGCCGCTGCTGCACGGTGAGCGCGCGATCGGCGTCGTCAGCCTGGGCCGCGCCCACGACGAGCCATTCTCGGAGCCCGACCTCTTCGTGCTCGAGGATCTCGCCCGCCGTGCTGCCGTCACCGTCGCAGAGCTGCTTTCCGTGCGCCGCCTCCAGACGGTCGCTCGCGATCTGGAGACCCTGCTCGCGTGCACCGACCTCGGCGTCTACGGGCTCGATAGAGACGGTCGCATCACGCTCGTCAACCGCGCCGCGCTGGAGCTGACGGGGCGCGAGCGCGAAGAGCTGCTCGGTGCGGAAGCGCACGCCGTGCTGCACCACTCGCGTCTCGACGGCTCGCCCTACCCGGCCGCCTCGTGCCCGATCCAGGAGGTGATTCGGACCGGTGTCGGCTGCCAGGTCGACGACGACGTGTACTTCCGGAAGGACGGCACCCCGTTCCCGGTCGAGTACTCCGCTGCACCGCTCTTCGACGAGGGCGAGCTCGCGGGCGTCGTCGTGACCTTCATCGACATCAGTGCACGCAAGCGGTTCGAACGCCAGCGTGAAGCGCAGTTCGCCGTCACGCGCGCGCTGGCCGAGTCGGGCTCCTGCGAGGAGGCGGTCAGTAGCGTCTTGTCCGCGGTCTGCATGCACCTCGATTTCGCCGTCGGCGTTGCATGGAGGCTCCCGGCGGAGGGAGACCCGCAGCCGATCGCGACCTACGCCGCGCCGGCCTTCGAAGAGGTCGCGGCTGAGCTCGCCGCGGCGCCGCCGACGGAGGGCGAGGGGCCGGCCGGCTCTGCGTGGTCGACCCGGCGGGCGCTCCTCTGCAGTGACCTCGACCGGCTGCCTCCGCGCAGGCTCCACGCGATCGACGGGCTCGCGGGCGCCGCCGGAGTGCCGGTCGCGGCCGACGACGGGAAGTTGTTCGCGGTCGTCGAGCTGTACTCGGCGGAGCCGCTCGTCGAGGACGGCCTGCTCGACGCGCTGGCTGCGATCGCGTCGCGCGTCGCGCAGTACGCCGAGCGCCGGCGCACGGAAGCGGAGACACAGCGCATCCGCGACGAGTTCGTCGCGACGGTGTCGCACGAGCTGCGCACCCCGCTCACGGCGATCGACGGCTGGCTGGCCGTGCTGCTCGACGACGACGGCGATCCCCTGACCGACGAGCAGCGCACGTTCCTCACGACCGTGAAGCGCAACAGCCATCGCCTGACGCGACTCGTCGGCGACCTCCTGCTCTCGGGTCAGATCGAATCGGGTCAGCTCGCACTCGACCTCGCCGACGTCGACGTCGTCGACCTGACCGCGGAAACGGTCGAGCTCGTGCGCGCGCGCGCGGATGCGAAATCCGTCGAGGTGACCCTCGCCGCCGACGGGCCTTTGGTCGTGCGCGGCGATCGCGCACGGCTCGTCCAGCTCTTCGACAACCTGCTTGCGAACGCGGTGAAGTTCACACCCGAAGGCGGCCACGTTCGTGTCGAGGTCGGGCGTGACGGAAAGCTCTGTCGAATCGCGGTGGCGGACACGGGGATCGGCATTCCCACCGCCGACCGCGGACGCCTCTTCCAGCGATTCTTCCGCGCCTCGTCGGCGACGCAGAACGGCATCCCGGGGACCGGCCTCGGACTGTCGATTGCGAAGGCGATCGCGGAAAGCCACGGCGGCACGATCGCGATCGCGGATCACGAAGGGCCGGGAACCACGTTCGTCGTCGAGCTGCCGCTCGCCGTTCGCGAGCAGGTGAGTGCGTGAGCGAGCCGGCCGCACCGACGGTCCTCGTCGCCGACGACGAGCCCGACGTCCGCGAGCTCGTCACGTACCGGCTTCGCCGCTCCGGCTACGAGGTGGTGGAGGCGGGCGACGGCCAGGAAGCGCTGGAGCTCGCACTCGAGCGTCTGCCCGCGCTCGCCGTGCTCGACGTGATGATGCCGAAGCTCGACGGCTACGAGCTGACACGGCGTCTGCGCGCCGAGGAGACGACGAGCAACATGCCCGTGATCCTGCTCACGGCGCGCGCGCAGGAGGCGGACATCGCGCGCGGCTTCGAGGCGGGAGCGGACGACTATCTGCGCAAGCCCTTCAACCCGGACGAGCTCGTCGCCCGCGTTCGGGCCGTCCTCGTTCGCCGGTAGCGCGACGCGTGGGCATCTTTGCCTCGATCGTCGCGGTGCTCGCGGCGGCCAACGCCCTGCTGCTCGGCGTCGTCGTGCTGCGCCGCCTTCGCCTGTCCGCGCGCGAGCGGGCGCGCGCCGCGATCGAGGCGCGGCTCAAGCCGGGCGTCCTGGGCTTCGTCGCGGGAGAGGACACGCTGCCCGTTGTGACGGGCAGGCGTGAGCATGCCGTGCTCGCCGGCCTCCTCGCGACGTACGCGCGTGTCACGCAAGGGCCAATCCGGGCGCGGATCGCGACGCACTTCGAGCACGCCGGCGCCGTCGGCTCGGAGCTCGACGTTCTCCGCACCGCGCGGCGGGGCCACCGGGCGGCCGCTGCCGCCCACCGGCTCGGCGACATGGGCTCTCCGCACGCCGCGCGAGCGCTCGTCGACGCGCTCGCACACGGCGAGCACGACGTTCGCGCGGCTGCGGCGCGCAGCCTCGGCCGCCTCGGCGTCCCGTCCGCCGTCGAGCCCCTCCTCGCGGCGCTCGCCGACCGTCGCATCCCCGACGCACTCGGTCGCTGGGCGCTGCTGCAGCTCGGCGAGCCCGCGCTGCCCGAGCTGCGCGACCTCGTCTCGACGGGCGAGCCCGTCCAGCGCGCCGGGGCGATTCAGCTGCTCGGGCTGATGGGGGGCCCTGCGGACGCCAAGCCGATCGAGGCCCGCCTGCGCGACAGCTCCGCCGCCGTGCGCCGCGAGGCCGCCTTCGCGCTCGGCCGGCTCGGCGGACCTCGAAATGTCCCGGGGCTGCTCGCGGCGCTCGAAGACCGCATCCCCGCCGTGCGCGAGGCCGCTGCAACGGCTCTGGGCCGCCTGCAGGCGGCGGAGGCGGTGGAGCGCCTGCTTGCGCACGCGCAGGGCGACCGATTCGAGGTCGCCCGCGCAGCCGCGCGTGCACTCGCGCGCATCGACGCCGACCGCGTGCGCTCCGCTGCGATGTCCAGCGCGCACCTGCGCGAGGCCGCGGACCTCATCGCCGGGCGGTGACCGCGCTCCACGACGTCCTGCGCGTCACGGGCATCTTCACCGTTGCCTACTTCGCCGTGCTCAACGGCATCTACTTCGTGTTCACGCTCGTCGCGTCGCGGTCGTTGGGGGCGCACCTTCGGCGAAGCCGCTACAGCGCGATCGACGAGGCGTTCGACTCGCCCTTCACCCCCGGCATCACGATCATCCTCCCGGCCTACAACGAGTCGGCCGGGATCGTAGAGAGCGTTCGCTCGCTGCTCGCGCTGCGCTACCCGGTGCACGAGATCGTGGTCGTGAACGACGGCTCGACCGACGCCACGCTCGACGAGCTCCGTACGGCGTTCGACCTTGCGCCCGCACACCGGGTGCTGCGCGACGCCGTTGCGACGAAGCCGGTCCGCGGCACGTACCTATCCCGTCGCCATGACAACCTGTTCGTGATCGACAAGGAGAACGGCGGCAAGGCCGACTCGCTGAACGCGGGCGTGAGCGCGGCCATCCATCCATACGTCTGCGCGATCGACGCGGACGCCCTGATCGAGCCGGACGCGCTGCTGCAGGTGGCGGCGCCGATCCTCGACGAGCCCGAGCTCGTCGTTGCAACGGGAGGGATCGTTCGCATCGCGAACGGGTGCACGATCGATCACGGCCGTGTCGTCGACGTGCGGCTACCGCAGAGCCGGCTCGCCGTCCTGCAGGTGGTGGAGTACTTCCGGGCGTTCCTCGTCGGACGCGTCGGCTGGGCGCGGTTCAACGCGTTGCTCATCATCTCCGGCGCCTTCGGGCTCTTCCAGCGCGCGGCCGTCGAAGAGGTCGGCGGCTACTGGACGGATACCGTCGGCGAGGACGTCGAGCTAGTCGTGCGCATGCATCGCCATTTCCGCGAGCGCGGCATCCCGTACCGCATCGCGTTCGTGCCCGACCCGGTTTGCTGGACCGAAGCGCCAGAGGACGTGCGCACGCTGTCACGACAGCGGCGCCGCTGGCACCGGGGGCTGGGGCAGACGCTGTGGGCGCATCGCCGCGTCGTGGGCAACCCACGCTACGGCGCGTTCGGCCTGCTCGCGCTGCCCTACTTCCTCGTGTTCGAGTTCGTCGGCCCGGCGATCGAGGTGCTCGGCCCGATCTTCACCGTCGTGGCCTTCCTCCTCGGCGACCTCTCGGTGCTCTTCCTCCTCGCGTTCCTCGTCGTCGCGGTCCTCCTCGGGATCGTGCTCACGATCGCGGCGCTCGCGCTCGAGGAGTTCAACTTCGGCCGGCACCGCAACCCGCGCGACGTCACCCGCATGCTCGTCTACGCCGTGCTCGAGAACGTCGGGTACCGCCAGCTCAACGACCTGTGGCGCATGCTCGGTCTCGTCGACCTCGCACGGCGCAAGCAGGGCTGGGGGGCGCAGGTGCGCCGCGGGATCGGCAAGGCGACCGCCGTCTGAGCGCACGAAGGCCCGCCCTCACAGGCGGGCCCTCGCCGGCTGCGTTCTGCTGCAGCGGTTCTAGAAGCTCGTGATGCGGTGGGGCTTGTCCCACGCGACGCGGATCAGCTCGGCCTCGGCCTCGACGAGGTCGCCCTCGGGACGCGGCTGGGCCGCCGTGCGCTTGCCGTTCGGGCGCCGGGGCGCCGTCGAATCCCACGAGAGACGGTTCATGCGTGCACCTCCTGCGCGTTTGTGTCGTTGTCTGCGGGAGCTGCTGCCCGCGTGATCCTGATGTCGCCGGACACGGTCTTCGCCCGGACTTCCACGAGCGGCCCGTCGCCGGCGGGCTCGTCGCCCATCAGCTCGAGCTCGGAGCTCGTGTCGCCGCTCACCGTGTTGCAGTCGAGATAGACCTTCGAGCCTCGGCGGACGGCGACCGTGACGTCGCCAGACACGGACTGCGCATGCACCTGGCCGCGCATGACGGCGCCGTGCTCCTGGTCGCCGCTGACCGTGTTGACGTTCACGTTGTCGTAGGCGGCGCCGATCACCACGTCGCCCGACGCGCTCGCGACGTTGAGCGGTCCGCGCACGACCTCGAGCTCGACGTCGCCCGACGCCGTCTGGATGTTGACGCCGCTCGCCGCCTCTTCGATGCGCGTGTCGCCGCTCGCCGTGCGCACGTTGACGCCGCCTTCCACGCGCATCGCCGCGACGTCGCCCGACGCACCCGAGACGTTCAGGGCGCCGATCGTCCCGCGGACGAGGACGTCCGCCGACTTGACCTTTGCGCTCAGCGACGACGAGCGGGGGCAGTGGATGCGACAGGTGATCCCCTGGCGTCCGAACATCATCCCCCAGTTGAACCCGCCGCGCTTGTTGGGGACGTCGATCGTCAGGTCGTTGCCGTGGAGCTCGATGCGCGCGTCGTCGACGAGCCGCTGCGACTCCTCGTCGTGCGCGATCAGCTCGACCTGGACGATTCCGTCGGCCGTGGGATCGACTTCGATCTCGCCCGAGGCGAGGCGAACGCCGATCTGTACCGGGCCGTCGATCTCGAATGTCTTCATGGAGTCTCCTCCCCTAGCTCTGGGCGTAGCCCGACAGGCGCTTGCCGCCGACGTTCACGACAGGGCGCGATTCCGTCGCCCGCGCGATCGCGCGCACGAGCCATGCGTTGGTCGAGATGCCCTCGCGCGCCGCGGCCTTCTCGACCGCGCCCTTCAGCGACTCGGGCAGGCGCAGGCTGATGCGCGCCGAGAGCTCCTCGCCGACCGCGCCTGCGGCTTCGGCGCCGCCGGAGTCGACGAACACGAGCTCGGGCTCCTGGCCTGCGAGGCGGACCTCGATGTGCCCGGAGGGAAGCTTCGAGGAGAGCTCCACCGCCGCCTGCGAGAGCAGGTCGAACAGCTTCAGCCGGAGGTTCGAGGCGAGCGCTTCACCGAGGCGCCCGGCGATCTGCTGCGACCGCTCGTCCCCCAGCTCGGCGAGCCCGCGGAGATCCTCCTGGAGCCCTTCCAATACGATCGTCAGATTCATGATGACATCACTCTGACATCACGAATGCTGTCTGTCAAGTGCTACCGAGGCGCTCCGGTGGTGTCGGATGGCTGAAGATCCAGTAGTAGAGCCATTTCGGCGGGCGGAGATCGCTCACATTCGACCGTGCGAGGTCGTGGTGGAGCGCCCGGTAGGCCGCCTCGTCGCCCGTCAAGGCCAGCGAGAACCGATCCGCCGTGCGCTCGAACCGCCGCATCAGGGCCGCCCCGGGCGGGAGCACGGCGAGCTGGAGGCCGACGCCGAGGAGCAGGACGACGGCCGTGTCCTTCGGCGTCGGGTGCGGGAGTACGAGCCGGAGGACGAGGACGAAGCCCGTGGCACCCGCCATCATCAGGGCCGTCAGGATCGCGACGTGCCGCCGCACGCGGTGCCCGAGCTCGTGCGCGAGGACGACCGCGACCTGGTCGTCGGGTGTCGAGAGGAGGGTGTCCCACAGGACGACCCGGCGTGTCCGCCCGATGCCCGAGACGTACGCGTTCGCCTTCGTCGTCCGGCGGCTCGCGTCCGCGACGAGGATCGCCCGCACCGGCGCGCCCGCCTGCTCCGCGAGCGCGAGCAGACGTTGCGCGAGCGCCTGGTCGTCGAGCGGCTCGAGGCGGTTGAAGACGGGCTCCAGCAGCACCGGAGCGACGAAGCCGAGGAGCAGCACGAGGAGCGCTGCCGCGAGTGCCGCGATCCAGGGCCAGGCGCGCGGGAACCAGTGCGCGAGCGCGAACAGCGACCAGAGGGCGCCGACGAGGAGCAGCGTGTTGATCGCGACCTCCTTCGCGAGGTCGGCGACCCACGCGCGCGGCGTCTGCGTCGAGAAGCCCCACTCGACCTCGTGCCGGTGCCGCCACCACGCGAGCGGCAGGCGCACGACCGCGAGCACGAGCGCGACGACCGCCGCGACGACGAGCGCCGCGAGCCACCACGGGGCGGGGAGCGGCAGCCACACGAGCGCGACCAGCGTGGCGACCGTGAGCGCCAGCCGCGCGAGGAGCGCCGCGTAGCGCGGGCGGTGGTAGCGCCGCGAGCGTTCGAAGTCCTCCGGGGTGAAACCACTCATGCGCTTAACACGAAAGACAATCGGAGCTTCTTACTCTCTGTCAATGGCAGCAGCGGATACGACCCCGTCCCTGCCCGAGCCCCAGCTCGCAGAGCAGTGGCGCTCGCTCACCCGCACGGCGACCGGCGTCGCGCTTCTGACCGCGCCGGGCGCGTTCATCTGGCTGCATCTCCATGAGGGGCTCGCGCTCCGGTACGCCCTGCTGCTGACGGTGATCGAGGTGGCCGCGTTCCGCGGGGCCGTCGACGTGCTCTTCCGTCGCTTCATCGAGTCGCCGAGCCTCTTCGGCGAGGAGAGCCCGGAGCTGCGCGCCGAGGACGTTGTCGCGCGCCGCCGCTCCGCGTTCTGGCGCACGGCATGGCGGCTCGCGTGGCGCGTGTTCCTCCTCGTCACGGTGACGTGGATCGTGCTCGACTTCTTCGGGCACGGCCTGAGCTGGGGCCAGACGGCGCACGGTTTCGTGCATGCGTTCTCGCTCATCCTCCAGCCGCGCGCGTTCAGTCAGTTCATCGTGCTGCCGGTCTTCTTCCTCTCGAACTTCCTCATCCTCTTCGGCCCGATGATGGCGATGGGCATCTCGCAGATCCGCGGGCACCAGCCGGGCGACGCGGAGTGGGGCGTCAAGCTCGAGCACGTGCGCGGGCAGGCGGAGGCGAAGGAGGAGATCCGTCGCATCGTGTCGTTGTGGCAGTCGGGCGAGCGCTTCGAGCAGGCCGGCGGCAAGCGCGAGCGCGGCTTGCTCTTCCTCGGTGCACCCGGCACCGGGAAGACGATGCTCGCGAAGGCGATCGCAACGGGCTTCAATTCCCCGTTCGTGACCATCCCGGGCTCGGGGTTCGCGCAGACGTTCGTCGGGCTCGACGCGATCCTCGTGCGCTACCTCGCACGCAAGGCGCGACGGCTAGCACGGAAGTGGGGCGGTCAATGCATCGTCTTCATCGACGAGATCGACGCGGTCGGAATGCGCCGTCACTCGCTCGGCGATGCGGCGCATGCGTTCGCGGAGCCGACCTTCGAGCACTCGGGGGACCTCGTGCTGGAGAATCGGGCGTGGCGCGACCGGCAGTTCGAGCTCCGTGCGCCTGAGCGCCGCGTGGCCCCGCGCGTCCCGCAGATCGTCAATCAGGTGCCGGGCCTTTTCGGCGGCATGGGCGGGGGAGGCATGGCGCTCAACCAGCTCTTGATCCTCATGGACGGGCTCGACAGCCCGCCCCTCGGCAGGCGCATCCTCACCAACATGGTCAACACGGTGCTCGACGCCGTTTACGTCGTGCCGCACGCAGTTCGCGGACGCTCGCTTCGACTCCCGCCGCCGCGCCCGCGGGGCGAGCAGATCTACTTCATCGGCGCGACGAACGTCCCGATCGAGCAACTCGATCCTGCGCTCACCCGCCCGGGACGGATGGGACGCCACGTGTGGTTCCGCACGCCGACCAAGCACGACCGAGAGGACATCTTCGAGCTCTACCTCGGCAAGGTTGCGCACGACGCAGACCTCGATCGCCCGCAGCGCCGCGACGAGCTCGCGCGCATGACGATGGGCTACTCGCCGGCGATGATCGAGCAGGTGTGCTCGATGGCGCTGACCCTCGCGCACCACACGGGACGCGACGCATTCGGCTGGGAGGACATCGTCGACGCCATGACGACCGTCGAGTCCGGAACGGCGGTCAACATCGACTACGTGCCGGAGGAAACGCGCGCGGTCGCGGTGCATGAGGCCGGTCACGCACTGGCCGCGCACGCGTACATGAAGGGTGCGGAGTCGACGCGCCTCTCGATCCGCCGACGCGGCGGATCGCTCGGCCACCACATGGCGCTGCAGAAAGAGGAGCGCTTCTCGTCCTGGCGCAGCGAGGAGCTCGGCCGCCTGATCTGGGCGCTCGGCGCGATGGCCGCCGAGCGCGTCTTCTACGGCGAGAACTCGACGGGCGTCGGGGGGGACGTGCAAGCCGCGACCGAACGCGCAGCGTGGATGGTCGGCGCCTGCGGCATGGCGCCCGAGCACGTCGAGCTCCGCTGCGATGACGAATCCGACGAGCAGGCGCGGGCGCGTGTGATGAGCCGGTTCCAGAGGATCGGCGCGCAGATCGCGAACCGCACGAATGCGAACAGCATGGAGGCGGCGGTGCTGCGCGACCCCGAGCAGCGCGCCATGGTCGAGCAGCTGCTCGGCCAGGCCTATCTCGCTGCGCACCACCTGATGGAGGCGAACCGTCCGGCCGTCGAGCACATCGCGGACGCGCTCGTCACGCGCAAGGAGCTGTACGGCGACGACGTCGTTCGCCTGCTCGACGCGCAGCGGCTGACGATGCCCGAGGTCGACCTGACGAAGGACGAGGCGTGGCCGAAGCTGTAGACCGTCACAAGCACACGTTCCGTCTGGCGTACGCCGCGCTGGCGCTCGCGTTCTGGCTCTCCGTGGCCGGGTTCGTCGTTCTCCTCATGCGGCCGAACCACTCGGCGCCGGTGCAGTGGTCGACGTGGCGCCCGGCTGCCGACGGGCTTGCGGGCGCGCACCAGATCAGCCTCGAGGTCGCACCGGAGTACAAGGGCGAGAACGGCGCGCAGCTGATGGCCGTCCAGGAGCACGGCGCGCAGGTGCAGGGCCTCCGGCTCGAGGCGATCGGCGTCCGGCGGCTGAACCAGGAGGGCCAGATCAACCCGTACATCGCGCTCTTCCACGGCGACCGGACGCTGATCTACGCGTTCTGCGGCCTGCAGACGAACTGCGCGCTCCAGGGCGACAGCAGCCCCCAGCGGGACCGCCTCCTGCGCCGTGCCGCGCTCGAGCTGTCGCTCTACTCCTTCAAGTACCTGAGCGACGTCGACCAGGTCGTCTCGCTGATCGACAACGTGAAGGCCGGCGGCACGAGCGCCGTTTTCCTACGTAAGGACGAATTGCTCCCCGAGCTCGATCACCCGCTGCGCGACACGCTGGCGCTTGCGCAGGCCCCGCCCGTCGGGACGCCCGACAAGAGGGAGGCCCCGGTGATCGACGCGCTCACCCTGGCGAACACCTTCCCCGCGCACTTCGAGCCGCTGCCCGACGGCGACGCGATCCTCGTGCTCGACGTCGTGAATCAGGCGACCGGCTAGTACGTTCGCCGAGCCCGCAGTACGCTGAGCCGGGGGATGGACCGCGATTCGAACATCGCTGCGCCGACCGACGCGGGTGCGCGCGAGCTGTTCGAGACGGTCCTGCGCAACCTCTCCGACGGCGTGATCGTGTTCGCCGCGAACGGCGAGCGCATGTACGCGAACGACGAGGCGGCGCGCCTGACCGGCTACGCGTCGGCCGAGGAGATGCTCGCCGCGCCGCCCGGGGAGGCGCTGGAGCGTTTCGAGATCTCGGACTTCGCCGGGCGCGTGCTCTCGCCCGAGGCCCTGCCCGCGCGGCGGGCGCTCGCCGGGGAGGAGCCGGAGCCCGTCGTCGTCCGCTTCCGGCCGCTCGGCGGCGGCAGCGACCGGGTGTCCTGGGTCTCGGCGGTCGTCGTGCGCGACGAGGACGACGGGATCAGCCAGGTGATCAGCTTCTTCCGCGAGATCACGGATGAGGTCGAGATCGCGGAGCGACAGCGCGACCTCTACCGCGAGGCGCAGCAGACCTCCGCGCTCCTCGACGCGCTCTACGGCAGTGCGCCGGTCGGCCTCGGCTTCTGGGACCGTGAGCTCCGGTACGTGCGCGTCAACGAGGCGCTCGCGCGCATCAACGAACGCACGCCCGAGGAGCACGTCGGCCGGAGCTTCAAGGAAGTGATCCCGCACCTCGCGCACGTGATCGAGCCGATCGCGCGCGGCGTGCTCGAGCGGCGCGAGCCCGTGATCGGGCTCGAGATCTCGGGAGGGACGCCCAGCGAGCCCGGGGCGGAGCGCTACTGGCGCGCGAGCTACTACCCGGTGCTCGCCAGGAACGGGGAGGCGCTCGGTGTCGGGTGCGTGGTCGAGGACGTCACCGACCGGAGGCGCGCGGAGCGCCGCACCGAGCTGCAGCACACCGTCACGCGGATCATCGCCGACGCCGACCCGACGGACGACACCGTGCTGCGCGTCCTGCAGACCATGTGCGAGTCGCTCGGGTGGGACGTCGCGTGCCACTGGCCGCTCGACCCGGACGAGCCGCGCGCGATCTGGGTGCAGCCCGGCCTGCAGCTCGAGGGCTTCGTCGCGATGACGGAGCGCGCATCGCTCACCTCCGAGCCGCTCCCCGGCCGCGTGGCGCGCTCGGGACGGCCGATCTGGCTGGAGCAGCTGACCCCGGAGCAATTCGCGCGTGCCTCGGTCGCGTCGGTCGAAGGGCTCGCGAGCGGCGTCGCGCTCCCCGTTCTCGTCGAGGGCGCGGTGACCGGCGTGCTCGAGGTGTTCTCGCGACGGCCTCGGGCGCACGACCCCGTGCTCTCCGATTCGCTCGCTGCGATCGGCGCGCAACTCGGGCAGTTCCTGCGCCGCAAGGCGGCGGAGGACGAGCGCCGCCAGCTCCTCCAGCGCGAGCGCGCCGCGCGTGCCGACGCGGAGGCGGCCTACGCCAACCTGCGCAAGCTCGAGCGCGTCGCGGAAGCGACGCTCGTGCACCTCCCGCTGCACGACCTGCTGCAGTCGCTCCTCCTCCGCATCACCGAGGTGCTCGACGCCGACACCGCCGCGATCCTTCTCGTCGAGGACGACGACGCCTTGCACGTGCGGGCCGCGATCGGGCTGGAGGAGGAGGTGGAGCAGGCGATCGCGATCCCGATGGGCGCCGGGATGGCCGGTCGCGTCGCCGCGACGCGGCAGCCGTTCCTCGTGCCCGACCTCTCCCAGATCGAGCTCGTCAGCCCGGTCCTGCATGAGCGCGGGGTCAAGTCCCTCGTCGCGATCCCGCTGATCGTCGAGGACCGCGTGATCGGCGTCGTCCACGTCGGGTCGGAAGAGCTCGCGCATTTCGTCGAGGACGACGCACGGCTGCTCGAGCTGATCGCCGACCGCATCGCCCTCGCGATCAACCAGGCCGCGCTCCACGACGCGGAACGGGCGGCGCAGGAGCGGCTGCAGTTTCTCGGCGAGGCCAGCACGTTGCTTGCGTCGTCGCTCGACGTCGACGCGACGCTCGCCCGGGTCGCCCGCCTGGCGGTCCCGCACTTCGCAGATTGGTGCGCGGTCGACCTGCTCGGCGCGGGCGACACGATCACGCGTGTCGCGATCGCGCACGAGGACCCGGGCAAGGTCGAGCTCGTGCAGCGCCTTTCCGCCGCATTTCCGTCCGCGTTGAGCGACGAGCACGGCATCGGCGCCGTGCTGCGGCGCGGGGAGCCGGTGCTCACGAGCGAGATCGACGAGGACGCGCTGCGCGCCGCGTACGGCAGTCGCCCCGCCTACCTCGACGGACTGCTCGGCCTGAACCTGACCTCGACGATCATCGTGCCGCTGATCGCGCGCGAGCGCGTGCTCGGTGCGCTCACCTTCGTGACGTCGGACTCGCGGCGGCGGTACGGCGGCCAGGACCTCGACTTCGCGCTCGAGCTCGCGGCCCGTGCGGCGGTCGCCGTCGACAACGCGCACCTCTATCAGGCCGCAGAGCGGCGCCGCGACCGCCTGGCGTTCCTCGCGGAGGCGAGCGAGCTGCTCTCGTCGAGCCTCGCCGTCGAGTCGACGCTCGACCAGCTGGGCGCGCTCCTCGTCCGGCAGTTCGCGGACTGGGCGGCGATCCACCTGGCGCGCGACGACGGTCCGCCGACCCTCGCCGCGGTCGCCACCCGCGACGCGGAGAAGAACGCGACCGCGCGCGCCGAGCAGGCGGCGATGCCGCCCGACCGGAGGCCGCCGCGGTTGGTCGAGAGCGTGCTGCGGAGCGGCCAGGCCGAGCGCTGGACGGCGGGCTCGCCGGAGATCTCACCCGGCTCGCTCGAGCACGAGGAGGGCGTCCACTCGGGCGTCGTGGTGCCGCTGATCGCGCGCTCCCGCATCCTCGGCACGTTTTCGCTCGCGCGCGCTGACACGCCCGAGGCCTTCGACGACGACGACGTCGAGTTCGCCGAGGACGTCGCGCGTCGCGCAGCGATCGCGCTCGACAACGCGCAGCTCTTTCGTGCGGCGGAAGAGCGTGCGCAGGCGGCTCGCGTGCTCGCGTCCGTCGGCGACGGTGTCTTCCTCGTCGACCGCACGGGCTACGTGCGGACGTGGAACCGCGCGGCCGCCGCTGCGACTGCGATCCCCGCGGCCGACATCGTCGACCGGCTTGCGACCGATGCGATCCCCGGCTGGAACAGCGTCGCCCCGCGGATCCCGATCGTCGCCGCGGGAAGCGTCTCGTCGCGCGCCGAGTCGCTGCCGCTCGAGATCGACGGCCGCGAGCTCTGGCTCTCGATCCACGGCGTCGTCGTCCCGGACGGAATCGTCTACGCGTTCCGCGACCTGACGGAGGAGCGCGCGCTCGAGACGATGCGCACCGAGTTCGTCTCGACGGTCTCCCACGAGCTGCGCACGCCGCTCGCTGCGATCTACGGCGCGGCGATGACGCTGCGGCGCAGCGACGTGGCGCTCGACGAGACGCAGCGCGCGACGCTCCTCGACGTCGTCTCCGGCGAGGCCGACCGCCTCGCGCGCACGGTCAACGACATCCTGTGGGCGAGCCGCCTCGACACGGACGCGCTGCACGTCAACATCCAGGCCTGCGACCCGGTCGCGCTCATTCGTGATGTCGTCGACGCGCAGCTCGCGCACCTCGACGCGGGACACGAGATCCAGCTCACGCTGGCCGACGACCTCCCGTCGGTCGCGGGCGACCCCGACAAGGTCGGCCGCGTCCTGATCAACCTCGTCGACAACGCGATCAAGTACTCACCCGACGGCGGCCGCGTCGACGTGACCGTCCGCACGATCGGCTCGCACGTCCGCTTCTCCGTCAGCGACTCCGGCCTCGGCATCCCGCCGGCGGAGCAGCGGCGCATCTTCGAGAAGTTCTACCGCCTCGACCCGAACATGACCCGCGGCGTCGGCGGCACCGGGCTCGGCCTCTACATCTGCCGCGAGCTCGTGCGGAGGATGGACGGCCGCATCTGGGTCGAGTCCCAGGGGCTGGGGCGCGGCTCGACGTTCCACATCGAGCTCCCGGTCGGGGACGTCGCCGCCCACATGGCATGACAAAGGGGCCCGAAGGCCCCTTTGCGAAGAACTGGGTGTCGCGCGCGCCCTAGTAGCGGGGCGGGCCGTCCTCGACGACGGTCGTGCGGCGCGCGCCGCCGAAGCCGCCCCAGGTCGACCAGAACATCAGCGACAGGAGCAGGCCGATTGCGCCGACCACCATGAGGATGACGCCGATCGTGTTGATATCCACACCGGACAGGGTCGCGTGGACCGCCCAGGTGAGGATGGCACCAGCTGCGATCAGGATGAGGCTGACTCCAATGCCCATTCCGTAAAACCTCCTTCTCGTGTCTCCCGACGGATGAGTTGATTCCCTATTGGGACACGAATTGAACGGCCGAGCACGAAGTTCGGTTACGGGGCGGAGGTTCCTGTCTTTCATTAGGCTTCGCGCGGGTGCGCAGGGGTTCGGTTGTCCAGCTCGTCGGAATTGCGGTCGTCGCGGCCGCGATCGCTTCGGCGATCGCGTACTTCGTCCCCTGGCTCCCGGAGCCGGCGGGCAAGGAGGCCGGCCGGATCCACTTCGTCTACTGGTTCACGACGATCATCTGCATCGGCGTGTTCTCGGTCGTCGCCGCCGCCCTCACCTATTCGGTCATCCATTTCCGGGCGCGCCCCGACGACGACTCGGACGGGCCACCGACCCACGGCCACACCACGCTCGAGATCGTCTGGACGGCGATCCCGGCCGTCCTCGTCACTGCGATCTCGATCGTCAGTGCGATCGTCCTCGCCCAGAACAGCAAGGCGGGTGCGAACCCGCTCGTCGTGAAGGTGCTCGCGCAGCAGTTCGCGTGGCAGTTCACGTACCCGAACGGCAAGACCTACGGCTACCTCAACCTGCCGAAGGGCCGCCACGTGAAGCTCGACATCACGGCGCGCGAGGGCGACGTCATCCACTCGTTCTGGTCGCCGGAGCTCTCGCAGAAGCAGGACGCCCTGCCGGGCCAGCACAACTTCCTCGTCGTCACGCCGACGCGCACGGGCACCTACCCGGTGATCTGCACCGAGCTGTGCGGTCTCGGCCACGCGCTGATGCGCAGCCACGTCACCGTGATGGAGGCGGGCGCGTTCGACGCCTGGCTGAAGGGCGGCGGCCAGGCCGCGTCCGGCCCGCCCGGGCTCGCGGTCTTCCAGGCGCAGGGTTGTGGCGGCTGCCACACATTCAAGCCGGCGAACGCGACGGGTACCGTCGGTCCCGATCTCGACAACCTCAAGGCAGACGCGGCGAAGGCGAACCGCGGCTCGCTGACGCAGTACATCCACGAGTCGATCGTCGATCCGGGCGCGTACGTCGTGCCCGGCTTCCCGAACGCGATGCCACCCGTCTACAAGGCCCAGATCCCGCCGGACAAGCTCAATCAGCTCGTGCAGTATCTGGAAGGGAGCGCCAAGTGACAGACGTCGCCCACGCACACGACCACCACGCCGCGCCGCCGGCGCCGACGGGCTTCCACCGGCTGACCGCGCCCGGCTGGCTGCGCGTGCTCTGGGTCACACCGATCTTCTTCGGCATCGGCGTCGGGCTGCCGGTCCTCATCCGCTGGCTCGCGCACTGGGACCCGCTGTGGAAGGGCTCCGTGATCCTGAGCGTCGAGCTCGTGACGACGCCGCTCGGGTTCCTCGTCGGCCTCGGCGGGTTCGACTACTGGGCGCGCTACGCGAGCGGCAAGCCGACCGTGCCCGACGACCACTCGGGCCATGGCGCCTACTCGTGGAAGGACTACTTCCGGATCAACACCGACCACAAGGTGATCGGAATCCAGTACGTCGTCACGACGATCTTCTTCTTCTGCATCGGCGGCCTGCTCGCGATGCTCTTCCGCGCGGAGCTCGCACAGCCGGGCGACCAGTACTTCAACCCGCAGACGTTCAACGTCCTGATCTCGAACCACGCGGCGCTGATGATCTTCCTGTTCATCATCCCCGCGTTCGCCGGCCTCGGGAACTACGTCATCCCGCTCATGCTCGGCGCCGCCGACATGGCGTTCCCGCGCCTGAACGCG
>CAZDEX010000019.1:0-16699 GCA_964504405.1 uncultured Gaiellales bacterium
GCAGGGGGAGCGCGCGCGCGTCGCGATCGCGCGCGCGATCGTCGTGAAGCCTGTGCTGCTCCTCGCCGACGAGCCCACCTCGCGGCTCGACGGAGCGAACGCGATCTCCGTCGCGATCCTGCTCGGCCGCCTCGCACGCGAGACGGGCGCCGCCGTCGCGTGCGCGACACACGATCCCCTCGTGATCGAGCAGGCGGAGAGCCAAATCCGGCTTTCGTAGCTCCCCCCTTTGGGGGAGAGGTGCTACCCGAAGTCAACCGATTCCTCTAGTGCGGTGGCGACACTCGACGTGCGGCAGTCAACGATCTTCTCTCGCCTCAGGGGACTCCTCGAGGTGACACGGCTCGTGCGGACCGGCGAAGAGCTCCCGGAGCTCCTCGCGGCGATCGCGCGCACCGTCTCGGACTCGCTCGCGTTTCGCACGGTCGTCATCAACCTCTACCGCCGCGAGTGGGACGACTTCGTCGTCAGCACGGTGTACGGCAGCGAGGTCGCACGCGAAGCGCTCCTCGGCCAGGTACGCCAGGTCGCCGACTGGGAGCCGCTGCTCGACCAGCGCTTCCTGCAGCGCGGGGCGTACCTCGTGCCGGAAGGCGAGTTCGACTGGGATGCGCACCAGGGCATGGCCTATACCCCCGATCTCCCGCTGAGCGACGACCCGGGCGCCTGGCACGCCTCCGACGCGCTCTTCGCGCCGATGCGCCGCGCGGACGGTCGCCTGCTCGGCATCCTCTCCGTCGACGAGCCGATCTCCGGGCGCAAGCCGACGGGCGACGAGATCGACGTTCTCGTCGCCGTGTCGGAGCACGCGGCCGCCGCCGTCGAGGCCGCCCAGGACGCCGCGCGCGCGAAAGCGAACCGCGACGCGCTCGAGCATCTGCTCGCCGTGACCGCCCGCCTGAACGAGTCGTCGGACACGCGCGAGCTGCTGCAGCACGTGTGCACCGCAATCTCGGACGCGCTCGGCTTCGAGAAGGTCTCGGTCCAGCTGCTCGGCGAGGATGGCTTCCACACCACGGTGGCGTCGGTCGGCTTCGACGAAGGTGAGAACACCGGCGCGTCGCTCAAGGCAGACGAGCTCGAACGGCTGCTCAACCCCGTCTACGAGGTCGCCGGCTGCAACCTGATCCCGCACGCGGACGCTCGCCGCCTGCTGCCGGATCGCCCTCCGGGCTACCGCTCGCAACGCGACGGCCGCGGGCCGTACGCGTGGGACAACGACTGGCTGTTCGTCCCGCTGCACGACCGGCGTGGGCGCCGCATCGGGTACATCTGGGCCGACGACCCCGTCGACCGGCTGCGCCCGGACGCCGAGCGCCTGCAGATCCTGCGCGCGTTCGCGAACCAGGCCACCACCGCACTCGAGCAGGCATCGCAGTTCGAGGAGATCCAGAACGCGTACGAGCACCACCGCGCGCTGATCGACGCGTCCCCGGTCGCGATCATCGATCTCGAGCTGGACGGCCGCGTGCGGTCGTGGAACGCCGGAGCGACCGAGATCTTCGGCTGGACGGCCGACGAGGCGATCGGCCGCGTGAACCCGACCGTCCCGAAGGACGACGTGGACTTCTTCCTCGGGAACATGGCGCGCATCGCCGACGGCGAGCGTTTCCCCGACCTCGACACTCGCCGCCTCCACCGCGACGGCACGATGATCGACGTCCGCATCTCCGCCGGTCCCGTGCGCGACGCCCGCGGCGAAGTGGTGAGCGCGATCGCGATCATGACCGACGAGACTGCGCGCAAGCGCTCTGAGCGTGCACTTGCGGCCAGCGAGGGACGCAAGGACGCAGTTCTTCGCGCGTCGCTCGACTGCGCCGTGATCGTCGACCACGAAGGCTTGATCACCGAGGTGAACCCGGCGACGGAGGAGACGCTCGGCTGGATGCGCGCCGATCTCGTCGGCAAGCGCTTCCTCGATCTCGCAGTGGCGCCCGAGCACCGCGACGACCTGGCCGGCGTGCTCGGCACCGGCACCGGGCCGCTGCTCGGAGCGCGCCTGGAGATCAACGCGGTTCGCTCCGACCATCGCAGCTTCCCCGCCGAGATCGCGATCACGCGTGTCGACGTGCCGGGCCCGATGCTCTTCGCGGTCTCGCTACGCGACGTCACGAAGCGCCGCGAGCGCGAGGAGCGCCTCAGGGAGGCCGAGGCCAAGTACCGCACGCTCGTCGAGCAGATCCCGCTCACGACGTACATCAACGAGACCGGCATGCCCGTGCGCACGCTCTACGTGAGCCCGCAGATCGAGGCGATGCTCGGCTTCCCGGTTCGCGACTGGCTCGAGCCGAACTTCTTCCTGACGCGTCTCCACCCCGACGACCACGACCGCGTGCTCGCAGAGGTGCAGCGCACCCACGACTCAGGCGAGGACTTCAGCTGCGAGTACCGGCTGATCGCTGCGGACGGCCGTACCGTGTGGGTGCTGGACGAGACGGTCGCCGTGCGCGACGACGAGTACCGGCCCATCTTCCTGCAGGGCTTCCTGGTCGATGTGACCGACCGTCGCGCCGCCGACGAGGCGCAACGGCACAGCGAGGAGCTGTACCGGCTCGTTGTGGAGAGCAGCACGACCTGATCACGCTGCTCGACGCCGGCGGCGCGATCCGCTAAAGCCGAGCGGCAGCAGCGCGCCCTCGTGCTCGAGGAGGAAGCGCTTGATGTGCAACCCGCCGCCGAAGCCCGTCAGGGACCCGTCGGCGCCGATCACGCGATGGCAGGGAAGAACGAGTAGAAGCGGGTTCTGGCCGTTCGCCGCGCCGACTGCCCGTGCTACGTCGGGGCCCAGCCCGAGCCGCCGCGCCTGCTCGCCGTAGCTGACCGTCTGCCCGTAGGGGATCGTCGCGAGCGCGAGCCAGCAGCTGCGCTGGAACTCGGTGCCGTCGAGGTCGAGAAGCAGGTCGAACTCCACCAGCTCCCCGGCTCGACTGCGCGGCTTGCCATCACACGCTTGCCATCACACGTACAACGACGCCGACGGCGATTTCGTGAGACGCCAGTTCGACCAGCCGCCCTCGTAGGAGCGGATCTCGCCGTTGCGCACCTCGAGGACGCGGTCGGCGATGCGGTCCAGGAAGTAGCGGTCGTGCGAGACGAAGATCGCAGTGCCTTGGAAGTCCTCGAGCGCTCCTTCGAGCATCTCCACGGATTCGATGCCTCGCCTTCGCCGATCGGCGCCGCGTGACGCGGGAGCTGCAACGGCGTCGCCTTCGGATCCTCAGGCCTGCGGTCCTGCGCGAGACGGCCGAAGCGGATCGACGGGCCGGCCTTGCGCTCGCCCTCGTTCGGCTCGAGCTCGCGCTCCCGATCTTCGAGGAGCTCGGCGACCTCGTGTCGGTCGGCGTGGTGTTGAACAACATGGGCATCCCGGTGCACTACGAAGGGAAATGGGACGAAGCGCTGACGCGCTACCGCGCGGGGCGCGAGGCATCACGCCGCGCAGGCGACGTCTTGCGCGCTGCGACGGCGACCGGCAACGAGGCCGAGATCCTGCTCGACCAGGGGCGCCTCGACGAGGCGGAAGAGCGCTTCAACGACGCGCTCCGCGTGCAGCGGGCAGCCGGATTCGCGTTCGGGGTCGGAGCAGCCACGTTGAACCTCGGCATGATCGCCGCGCGTCGCGGGCAGCTCGACGAGGCTCGGCGACTGCTCGCAGACACACAACTCGGCACTGCGGATGACGGGGCGGCCGCCCAGCGCATCTTCGACGGCCTCGGCGTCGTCAGCCTGCCGGCCATCCCGCTGCCGTGAACGCGATCTCGCCGAGCCGGCGGTATCCCGCGACCGACGGGTGATCTCCGTCCTCGTTCGTCCACTCGTCCTTCATCCGCCCCGGACGCTCGGGATCCTCGAGCGTCGCGTGGAACGGCAGCAGCGGCGCGCCGAAGGCGTGGATCAGGGCGTTCAGGCGGCGGATCGCCGGTTCCTTCGCCGGCCAGCCGTTGTTCCACGGGAGCACGTCGCACACTGCGACCTGCAGGCCGAGCGCCCGCCCTCGCTCGACGACCGACTGCAACGTGCGCGCCGCCTCGTCGACGTCGCGCCCCTGGGCGATGTCGTTGATGCCGCCCTGCACGATCAGCGCGTCTGCGCCTGCGACGGCTTCGTCGAAGCGTGCCGCGATCTCGTCGGTGCGTTGCCCCCAGATGCCGAAGTTGCGGAACGTCAGCTCGGGGTGGCGCAGCGCCGCCCAATGCTCCCACTGTCCTTCGGGGTCGCCGCGCCCGGTGCGTGAGTCCCAGTAGGGCGATCCCTCGGTGATCGAGTCCCCGAGGCAGGCAACGACGGTCACCGGGGAAGCGTAATCGCACCCGCCTTGTAGTACGCGCGCACCTGCGCCTTGAAGTAACCGCCGTCGTCGTCCGCGCTCAGCGACGGCCGCGTGTTGCCGTTGATCGGTGCGGGATTCGTGACGCCGTCCTTCGCCGCGTCGCACGCGCACGTCGCGCCGTCGGCGCCACGGCCGAACATGAAGCCGGCAAAGCCGGCCGCGGCGTAGGCGCGCAGGCGCGACCGCGATCCGCTTCCGAGCAGCCACTGGACGCGGTTGTCCTGGAAGTGGTCCCACGTGTTGTTCATCGCGCGCATCAGCGTGTTCCCCAACGGGATCTGCCACGCGACCATGCGCACGCCTGCGAGCTTCACGAACGTCTGCGCGTAGAGCATGTGCCGGTGGAAGTCCGCAGGCTTCATCCACGTGTTCGGGTTGCCGTTGATCTTCACGTAGAACCCGGCATCGCGGTCGGAGAAGTCCTCGAAGGAGATGTCGAACTTCGCATTGAGGGCCCGGTAGAACGACGCGCTCTGCGCTGCGTACGCGCGCACGGTCGCGTCCGGCGGATCTTCGTAGACGATGTCGTGCTTCGTCCCCCAGCCGCTCATGTGGTAGGCGAGGATCACGTTCGGCGCGAGCTGGTCGCGGAGGTTGACCCACTGCTGCGCGAACGACGACGCGAGCGACGTGTCGCCCGCCTGCTCGAGGTACCCCCAGAGATCGGGCTCGACGTGCACCACGACCGGCTTCGATCCCTTCACGCGCTGGAAGAGGAGGCGCACGTCGTCCCAGTACGCGCTCATCGTCGCGGGGTCGCGGAGATTCGTGAGGTCGGCGTGCGCTTCGTCGCCTCCGCCCGGCTTCGACTGCAAGAGCATGTAGTAGGTGAGCACCGGCATCTCGCCGTGCGCCCACGAATCCGCGACGTACATGGAGGCGAACGTGCCGTTGGGGTTCCACGTCGCCCATCCGGTGCCGGTGTTCACGCCGCCGGCGAGGTACTGGTACCGGAAGCCGAACGGCGCGATCTTGCGCAGCGCGGCCGCCCCACCGGGATCGTCGGTGACGCCGATCTGGAGCGTGTGCGGCCACTTTGCGGGCAGCGGAGGGAGCTTCGACGCCGGCGCCGCCGAGCCGGCGAGCGCGAGCGTGATCAACGCGGCAGCGCTACTGGACCGCAAGCGGGGCGCACGACTGTGCGCTCTTGTTCCCGGCGCTGTCGACACCGACCACACAGAAGGAATAGTTGCCCATCGGCGCGTTGGCGGGAACCTTCCAGCCGGTGTAGTACACGCTGCCGTAGGCGACGGGGCCGAGGCCGGTGTTGGCGGTGCCGACCGCGACGCCGCCGCGCCTGATCGTCGTCAGCGCCTTCGCGACACCGTTGTCGTCGTAGATCGTGTAGGCGGAGCTTCGCGACGGCGCCGCGCTTGCCGGCGCTCGAGAGCGCGGTCGCGACGGGCTTCTTCTTGTCCTGCTTCTTGGTCGGCGTGCCGTCGCCGTTGAGGTCGAGCGGAGCCGAGCTCGAGCCGGAGCCGGGGCCCGCGGTGCTCGTCGCGTTGATCGCGAGCGAGAGCGTGTTGTCGGCCGGATTGAGCTCGCCCTGCGCAGCATCCTCACAGAGGGCTTGTCGGCAGCCCCGCCGGACAACTTGAGTTCCCTAGATCAGAAGAAGAACTGCCGCCATGCCGTCCACCAATCCTCGGCTTTCGAGGCGATCTGACGCGAGTCGGTGATCTCGACGCCGGGCCGGTAGCGGTACTTCTCGACGTGGTCGGACGTGTTGAAGTCGACCACGATCTCGCATGGAGAACCGGGGTGGTACGGGCGGACGGCAGCCCGGTTCTCGACGGCGCGGCGGGCGGCGCTCTCGATCGCCTCGCGGGCCTTCGGGGCGGGGAGCTGGCGCGCGGAGAAGCGGCCGAGGCCCTTCTTCACGGGGGCGGTGGTCAGCCCCTCGCCGAGGAGCTTCCGGCCCTCGCGACACGCAGCCTCGTCGCCGGTCACGAGCACGACGGGGCAGTTCCACGTGCCGCAGAGCGCCGCGTTGATCCCGGTCTCGCCGACCTCGACCCCGTTGAAGCGCAGGCGCCACCACGACGAGCCGCTGACGGTGTGCGCGAGCACGCCGTCGCGCGTGCCCGCCATCGCGTGCATGCCGACGAAGAGCGCGGCGTCGACGCCCGACTCGAGGAACTCGGTGTACTCCGTCCACTCGTTCTGGACGACGAACTCGCAGTCCGGATCGAGCTCCTCCGGGATCAGCGAGTTGAACGTCCACCCCTCGCCCGCGCCGTGGCAGTCCATGACGACGATCTCCGTCGCGCCCGCCGCCTTCGCCCCGCGCACGGCCGCGTTGATCTCACCGGTGTAGAGGCGGCGCCCCTCCTCGTACATCGCGTGGCCGCCCGTGACCTGCTGCCACTTCACGATGCCTGCCACGCCCTCCATATCCGAGACGATGAAGACCTTCATGCGCTGATCGACCCTACGACTTCGCCGAGGCTGTTCGTCACGGGAACCTCGCGGAACTCCGGGATGTCGAAGATCGCGCCGAGCGCAGGACGCAGCGCGCGCGACGATCCGTCCTCGCTCTTCAGGACCCACGCCTCATCGCCGTCGGCGGCGCAAAAGAGCCCCTCGGCGCCGCCCTTCGCGAACCAGCCCGGCCGCGCGCGCATCAGGTCGGTGTCGTCCGACCGCTGTCCCCCGACGAGCTCGGGCCGCGCGCGCATCGCATCCGCGATCCGCTGAGGCGTCGTCAGGAAGAGCGCGCCCATGCACGTGAGCTGCATCGAGAACGTCGGCACACCGCAGCCGTCCACCGCCACCTCGGCAGGACCGACGAGCTCGGCGAT
Source organism: uncultured Gaiellales bacterium (assembly GCA_964504405.1). Lineage (GTDB taxonomy): Bacteria > Actinomycetota > Thermoleophilia > Gaiellales > Gaiellaceae > PALSA-600. Next base: position 7,132 of record CAZDEX010000019.1, read on the forward strand.
GCGCCGCTGCAGCGGATGCGACGGGTCGCGGTATGGGTGCCGCGGCCACTCGTTCGCGCGGCACGCCGCGAGCATCCCGGCGTGCTTGCCGGAGCAGTTGTGGCCGAGCTTTCCTTCCGGGCGCCCCGGTTGCGTGCCGTTCTCGAGGTCGTCGACCGTCGCCTGCGCGCGCTCGAGCAGCTTGCGCACGGCGTCGAGCTGCGCCGGCTCGGCCTGGTGCGAGGCGCACGCGATCGCCAGCTCGTCGTCCGGCAGGTCGGCGTACGCCTCCGCCAGCGGCACGGCCTGGATCGGCTTCAGCGACGAGCGCAGGAAGCAGGTGATGTCCTCCCCGTACGCGCCGCCCGCGGTGGAGCGCGCGTGCACGTGATGCACCGCCTCGACGACGCCGCCGCGGCGCACGGTTACCCTGATCGCATCCACCCGAGGCAGGAGCCTAGTTGCCTGAATTGCCCGAGGTCGAAGCGTGGCGCCGCCAGCTCGACCCCCTCGTCAAGAAGAGCCCGATCGAGCAGGCCGGGCCGGCCCACTTCGCGACGCTGAAGACGATCGAGCCGCCACTCTCCGTTCTCGACGGCGAGGGCTTCAAGGGCGTGGAGCGGCGGGCCAAGCGGTTCCTGATCCCGACGGACGACGAGGAACTCGTCGTGATGGTCCACCTGATGAGCGCCGGGCGACTGAAGTACGTCCCGCCGGGCGGCAAGGGCGCGAAAACGCCGCAGTTCCGCGTGCGCTTCACGGACGGCGGCGAGCTGCAGCTGACGGAGGCGGGCGCGAAGAAGCGCGCGGGCGTCTGGCTCCTCAGCCCCGACGCGCTCGCGGCCGAGCTCGCGCACCTCGGCCCCGAGGCCGACCAGCTGACGACCGAGGACGTCGCGCGCATCCTCGCGTCCGACTCGCGGCGCCTTCACTCGATGCTGCGCGACCAGCGCCTGATCGCCGGGATCGGCCGCGCATGGGCGAACGAGATCCTCTGGACCGCGCAGCTCTCTCCGTACCAGCTCTCGACGCAGGTCGACGCGGAGGAGACGGAGCGGCTCGCGTCCGCGATCCGCGAGGAGATGGAGCGCGGGCTCGAGCTGCGGATGCGCGGCGCGAACGACGCGAACACCTACCGCGTGCACAACAAGCTCGGCGAGCCGTGCCCCCGCTGCGGCACGCCGCTCGCACGCGTCGACTTCGAGGAGCACACCATCTTCTATTGCCCGAAGTGCCAGACCGGCGGGCGCACGCTGAAGGACCGCCGCCTGTCGAGGCTGCTCAAGTGAGGGTCCTCGCGCTTGTCGTGGCGGCGCTCGCACTGGCCGGCTGCGGCACGCACAAGCCGAGCCCCGCGATCGCTGCGAACACCGCGCTCCTCGATCGCATCCCGGCTTACCCCGGTTCCGCCGCGCCGAAGACGACGCCCGGCGAGGCGTTCGGCGCGCGCGACTGGACGCTGCCGGCGACCGCCGATGCGAACCGCGTGATCGACTGGTACGTCGCGCAGCTGCAGGCGCGCGGCTGGAAGGTCTCCGGCAAGAGCTTCAACACGATCCGGGCGGCGAAGGGTGGGCACTCCGTCTCGGTCGGCGTGCGCAGGCGCACGCTCGAGGTGGTCGCGAACGCGTGAGGATCGAGCGCGTCACCGAGCCCGACGAGCGGCTGGTCGAGGCAGTCGGCCGCCTGCTGCCGCAGCTGTCGCCGAAGCGGACGCCGCCGGGGCTCCTCGAGCTCGCGGAGATGGCGGCTGCCCCGGGGACGATGCTGCTCGTCGCCTTCGACGATGACGACGTGCTCGGCATGCTCACGCTCGTCCTCTACCGGGTGCCCACCGGGATCCGCGGCTGGATCCACGACGTCGTCGTCGACGAGGCCGCGCGCGGCCGCGGAGTCGGCGGTGAGCTGACCGCCGAGGCGCTCCGGCTCGCCGAGCGGGCGGGTGCGGTCTCGGTCGAGCTGACCGCTCGCGCCGACCGCGCCGAGGCCAACCGGCTCTACCAGCGGCTGGGCTTCGAGCGGCGCGAGACGAACGTGTACGTCTGGCGCCCTCGTTAGGTTCTCCGTCGTGATTCGCACGCAACCCCACCATGGCGGCTGGGTCGAGGTCGTCTGCGGCCCGATGTTCAGCGGCAAGAGCGAGGAGCTGATCCGCCGCCTGCGCCGCGCCGAGATCGCGGGGCAGCGCGCCCTGATCGTCAAGCCGCTGATCGACGACCGCTACGACGTCGGCCACGTCGTCTCGCACGCCGGCGCGAAGATGCGCGCGGTCACGGCCGGGTCGAGCGACGAGGTGCTGCGCCTCGCGGGCACCTACGACGCCGTCGGGATCGACGAGGTGCAGTTCTTCGACCTCGGCATCGTCGACGCGATCGACGAGCTCGTGGCCAAGGGCACCCGTGTGGTCGCGGCCGGGCTCGCGCAGGACTTCCGCGGCCTGCCCTTCGGCGCGATGCCGACGCTCCTGTGCGTCGCCGAATTCGTCGACAAGCTCGAGGCGGTCTGCCACCGCTGCGGCGGCCCGGCGACGATGACCCAGCGCCTCGTCGACGGCGAGCCCGCCCCGTTCGCCGGCGAGACGATCCAGGTCGGCGCGCTCGATTCGTACGAGGCCCGCTGCCGGGCCTGCTTCCAGCCCGGCGTCGACGCCGCGCGGCTCGCCCACACCGGGTAGCCGGGACGCGGAGGAGCGATACGCTCCGGGCACCTCCTTCAGACCGAAAGGCAAGCACTCACATGTCGAAGCGCATCATCCTCCTCGTCTCCGCGGTTGCGGCCCTGGCGACGATCGCCGTCGGCACGTCTGCCGCGGCGCATCCGGCCGCGAGCGTCGTCGCCTCGGCGTCGTGCCCGACCGTGACCGCCGGCCAGCTCACCGTCGGCACCGACAACCCGGCCTACGACCCGTGGTTCTCGGGCGGCACGCACACCTCGAAGTGGAAGATCAACGACCCGTCGAACGGCAAGGGCTACGAGTCCGCCGTCGCGTACGCAGTCGCGAAGCAGCTCGGCTACGGCAAGGACAAGGTCACGTGGACCTACGTGCCGTTCAACAAGTCGTTCGCGCCGGGGCCGAAGTCCTTCGACTTCGACATCAACCAGATCTCGTACACGCCTGCACGCGCGAAGGTGGTCGACTTCAGCAAGTCGTACTACGACGTCAACCAGGCGCTCGTCGTGAACAAGGGGACGAAGATCGCGGCGATCCGCAGCGTGAAGGGCCTCGCGTCGTTCAAGCTCGGCGCACAGCTCGGCACGACGAGCTACACGTTCATCAAGGAGCGGATCAAGCCGTCGCAAAGCCCGTCGGTGTTCAACTCGAACGCGGCCGCCGTGCTCGCGCTCAAGAACAAGCAGATCGACGGCCTCGTCGTCGACCTGCCGACGGCGTTCTACGTCACCGCCGTTCAGGTGCCGAACAGCAAGATCCTCGGCCAGTTCGAGAACAAGCCCGGCACCACGACCGACCACTTCGGCGTCGTGCTCAAGAAGGGCAACCCGCTGACCGCCTGTGTAGACAAGGCGATCACGACGCTGCGCACGAACGGCACGCTCAAGCGGCTCCAGCAGCTGTGGCTGGCGAAGGCGACCGGCGCGCCGATCTTGAAGTAGGGCGGCGCTCGCGCGTCCTCGACGAGTTGCGCTCCGGCGGCGACGGCCGCCGGAGCGTCATCGTCGCGCTCGCGAGCACCGTCGTCTTCTTCGCGATCGTCGTCTTCGCGGTCACGCACGCACCCGGCTGGCCGCAGGTCCGCACGCAGTTCTTCAACTGGCACGAGTTCAAGTCGACGTTCCCCGAGATCGCGCGGGCATTCGTCCTCAACATCAAGATCTTTTGTATCGCCGAGGTGTTCATCCTCGTCTTCGCGCTCTTTCTCGCGGTGCTCCGCAGCCTCCCCGGTCCCGTCTTCTTTCCGCTGCGCGCGCTCGCGATCGTCTACGCCGACCTGTTCCGCGGCATCCCGACGATCCTCGTGATCGCGCTGCTCGGCTTCGGAGCGCCGGCGCTCGGCCTGAGCTACATCCCGAAGTCGGTCATCTTCTGGGGAATCGTCTCGCTCGTGCTGATCTACAGCGCCTACGTCTCCGAGGTCTACCGCGCCGGCATCGACTCGATCCATCCGAGCCAGGAGGCGGCGGCGCGCTCGCTCGGCCTCTCGCGCGCGCAGACCTTGCGCCGCGTGATCCTGCCGCAGGCCGTGCGCCGCGTCATCCCGCCGCTCCTCAACGACTTCATCGGCCTGCAGAAGGACACGGCGCTCGTCGGGACGCTCGGAGCAGTGGAGGCGTTCCAGCAGTCGCAGATCGACACCAACGCGACGTTCAACTTCACTGCGTATCTCTGCGCCGCCGCGCTGTTCGTCGCGATCACGATCCCACTCGCCCGCTTCACCGACTACCTGATCGAGCGCGACCGCCGCCACAGAATGGGAGGCCTTGCGCGATGAGCGAGGCGCTCGCCGTCGAACGGCTGTCGAAGTCGTTCGGCGCGCACCAGGTCCTCCGCGACATCGACCTGACGGTCGCCGAGCACGAGGTCGTGGCGCTGATCGGAGCGTCCGGCTCGGGGAAGTCCACGCTCCTGCGCTGCATCAACCTGCTCGAGCCTCTCGACGCGGGCCGCATCTTCCTCGGCGGCGAGGAGATCACGCGGGCGCGGGATGTGAACGCCGTGCGGCGCCGGATCGGGATCGTCTTCCAGTCCTACAACCTCTTCCCGCACATGAGCGTGCTGCGCAACGTGACGCTCGCACCGCACGACGCGCTCGGGCTGTCGTGGCAGGAGGCGGACGAACGGGCGACGGCGCTGCTCGAGCGGTTCGGGCTCGCCGACAAGCGCGCCGAGTTTCCCGACCGCCTGTCTGGCGGCCAGCAGCAGCGTGTCGCGATCGTGCGCGCGCTCGCCATGCAGCCCGAGCTGATGCTGTTCGACGAGGTGACGAGCGCGCTCGACCCCGAGCTCGTCGCCGAGGTGCTCGAGGTGATCCGCGAGCTCGCGGCGGGCGGGATGACGATGATCCTCGCCACGCACGAGATGTCGTTCGCGCGCGACATCGCGGACCGCGTCTGCTTCCTGGACGCCGGCCGCATCCTGGAAGAGGGCCCGCCCGCCACGATGTTCACGGCGCCGCGCGAGGAGCGGACGAAGCAATTCCTTCAGCGAATCATCGAGGCGCGCCGCCTATGAGCCAGACGCTTCCGTACGCGTGGTACATCGACGAGGAGCTGCTCCGCCGCGAGCGTGCGCGCATCTTCGCGCGCAGCTGGCAGTACGCGGGCCGCACGGCTCAGGTGGACGAGCCGGGATCGTTCCTCGCGACGGATGCGGGCGGCATCCCGATCCTCGTCACCCGCGACGCTCAGGGCACGCTGCACGCGTTCCTCAACGTCTGCCGCCATCGCGGCGCCGTGCTCACCGAGGGCTGCGGCACGCGAAGCACCATCCAGTGCCACTACCACGCCTGGACGTACGACCTCGACGGCTCACTGCGCAGCGCGCCGCGCTCGGACCGCGAGGCGTCGTTCGACGCGGACGGGCTGTCACTGCTTCCCGCGAGCGTCGGGACGTGGGGGCCCTTCCTCTTCGTCAACCCGGATGCGGACGCGCTGTCGCTCGAAGAGCACCTCGGCGAGCTGCCGGCGATTCTCGAGCGCGTGATCGACGTCGACGCACTCGTGTTTCACTCACGCGTCGAGTTCGGCTCGGACGCGAACTGGAAGGTCGTGTCGGAGAACTTCCTCGAGTGCTACCACTGCGCGACCGCGCACCCTGCGTTCAGCGACGAGGTCGACGTGCACCCCGACCGCTACGTGCTCGAGCCGCACCCGACGTTCGCGTCGCAGTACTGCCGGGCGAGGTCGTCCGGCGAGGCCGGGCAGTTTCACCTGCTCTATCCGAACATCGGGATCAACGTGTTCCCGGGGCCCGCGAACCTCTCGATCGGCCCGATCCTCCCGACCGCCCCCGGTCGCACCGAGCGCTATCTCGACTACTTCTTCGCGGCCGACGTCGACAAGGACTGGCTGCTCGGCTTCTTCGAGTTCGACGACCAGGTCGGGCGCGAGGACACCGCGCTCGTCGAGTCGGTGCAGCGCGGGATGGCGTCCGGTCTCGTCGGCCACGGCGTGCTGCTGGCGGAGGCGGAGCCGCTGCTCGCGGCGTTCCAGCGCTGGGTGCGCCTACAGCTGGACGCGTAGGGTCTCGTCGCCTGCGGCGACCGAGCCGCCGAGCTCCTCGATCGCCATCCGGCCGATGATCGACCCGAGGTCCTTCAGCTCCTCGCCGAGGATTACCGGCGCGGCGGCCTCCGTGATCGGCGACAACGCGAGGGAGCGACCGTCGACGCGCCACGTCACGCGCTCGACCGGGCCGTGGCGGACCGCCGCGATCGCGAACGCCTCGAGCGCGCGCGCCACCGTCTCGCGCTCGGTCTCGATCGCCTCTCCTGTGCCTTCGACGGAGATCCGCTCGTCGTCCGACGCCGCCAGCTCGAGCGTGTCGACCTCGAGCAGGATGGGCTCCCAGCGTTCGCCCGCGATTCGCGCGGCGACGCTGAGCTCGTCGAGCAGGGTCGTCATCTGCTCCGACGCCTCCTCGATCATCTCGAGGAATCGCGTGGAACGCTCGTCGAGGTCGCCGGCGCGGGTGAGCGTCCTGGCGAAGCCGTAGACGGTCGCAAGCGGCGTGCGCAGGTCATGGCACGCGAGCGAGACGATGCGGGGAAAGCGGCTGGCGGCCATGGTCGCGCTACGGTTCTACCCGATGGCCGAGACGAGGAACGTCTTCACCGCCGACATGCAGGCCTCGGCGCCCGAGATCCAGCTGGGGCTGACGCGCGCGGGCGTGACCGGCGTGCAGAAGGCGATCCGGATCCGGCACGAGGGCCGCGAGAAGACATTCGCCGCCGAGATCTCCTGCACGGTCGACCTCGACCCAAAGCAGAAGGGCGTCCATATGTCGCGATTCCCCGAGCTGTTCGGCGAGGCGATCGACGCCGTTGTGATCGGCGAGGCGTTCCTCGTCGAGACGCTTGCGGAGCACATCGCGCGCCACATCGTGGAACGCCAGCACGCATTGCGAGCCGAGGTGCGGATCGAGGCGCAGTACCCGCTCGAGCGCCGAACGCCGGTGAGCGACCTGCCGACGCAGGAGATCGCGACGCTGATCGGCATCGCCGCCGCGTCGCCGCAGACCGTCAAGCGCGTCGTCGGCGTCGAGGCATGGGGCATCAACGCGTGCCCGTGCGCGCAGGGGCTCGTGCGCGACGCCGCCACCGACCGCCTGCTCGAAGCGGGCTTCGCCGACGGCGACGTGCAGCGCATCCTCGAGCTCGTGCCGCTGGCGACGCACAACCAGCGCGGCAAGGGGACCCTCCTCGTCGGTACGAACGCGGCGATCAACGCAGAGCACCTCGTCGAGATCGTCGAGCAGTCGATGAGCTCGCCGGTCTACGAGCTGATGAAGCGTCCCGACGAGCTATTCGTCGTCGAGCACGCGCATCTGCAGCCGCGCTTCGTCGAGGACAGCGTGCGCTTCTCGCTGAAAGGCGTGCTCGACCGATACCCCGCGCTCGACGACGCGGACTTCGTCTTCTCACGGCAGCTGAACCTCGAGACGATCCACCGCCACGACGTTCTGGCCGAACGCAGCGGGACGGTCGGCGAGCTGCGGAACGAACTGGCCGGCGACGTCGCGAGCGCGCACAGCGAGCTCGCCGGCTGGCTCAGCGCTTCCTGAACGTCGCGCGCACCGTCAGTGCGAAGTTGGTCGCCGGCCGGCACACGGGGCGCGTGCCTTGGCACCCGCCGCGCCAGCCGACGAACTTCCACCCCGGCGCAGCGACCGCCTCGAGGGTCAGCGCCCGGCCGGCGGTGAAGGTCGGCGGGCAGGCAGGCGTGCACGCGACGCGGCCTCGTCCGGCGGCCGTGACCCGCAACGGGATGCGGACGGGACCGAAGAGCGCCGTGACCGCGGTCGGCTGGTCGAGCTGAACCGCGCACGCAGCCCGGCCGGCGCACGCGCCGGTCCAGCGAACGAAGCGCGTGCCGGCGGCGGGCAATGCGTTGAGCGTCACCTGAGATCCCCGGTCCCACGCGGTGGTGCAGGTCGTGCCGCAGTCGACGCCGGGCACGTCGCTGAGCACCGTCCCCGTCCCGGTGATCGTGACGCCGAGCGGTTGCTGCGGTGTGTCGAGATGACGCAGCCAGAACGAGTTGCGAATGTCGATCCCGCCCGTCGCGTGCTCGTAGTAGTCGTCGTGGTTGAAGTCGAGGACGCGGTTCGCGAGCGGCTGGCCGCGGTCCTCCCAGAACATGAGGTCGAGCGGGGAGTCGCACACGTGCTGGTCGTTCGGCGGCGGGCACTCGTGCGGCGCGCCCGACGGGACCGCGCCGAGCGCGTGCACGAGCTCGTGCACCGCCACGGCATCGGTGGGCACGCCGGGACAGCCGGCGAGCCAGACGATCGCGTAGCCGAGGCCAAGGCCGAACGTCCCGCCGCCGACGCCGCATACGTTCGTCTGTACCGAAGGGCCGTCGTAGTACACGAGGTAGCGCTTGTACGGGCTGCCGAAACCACTGCTCGCCAGGTCGTTCGCGACCCGCGCGAAGGCGGCATTCGCGTTCCCCTGCAGCGACGCCCCGGGCTCCGCCAGCCGTACCGACGAGATGTCCACGCACGTCGCGAGCGGGAACGCCGCGAGGTCGAAGCGCGGGGTGCGCGTCGCGTCCTGCCCGGTCCACCAGTTGCCGATGGACGTGACGTCGTCTGCGATGCGGTTCGCGAACGCCGGGAAGTTGTCCGCCCCGTCGGACGGAACCGCGTACACGACGTGCACCTGATCGCCGGTCACCGCGTCGGGGCGGTCCGTCGTGGACGCGCCCGTCCCGCACCAACCGCCGGCGAATGCGCCGGGCACGAACCAGAGCGACGCCAGGACCGCGGCGACGAGCGTGAGCCGTCTCACAGGGTGTCTTCGAGATCCTTGATCGCCGACATCAGACGCTCGGTCGCGATAGTAGCCGCGGCTTTGCGATCCAAATCCTTCAGGTCGCCGAGCGAGACGGGCGGGCCGTAGGCCACCCGGATCGGGCCGAGCTTGCTGAGGCGATCGGTGCCCGCGAGCGCAACGGGGATCAACGGCACCCCGGCCCGCATCGCGATGCGCGCGGCGCCGACGTGCGGCTCGGGCTCGAAGCGCTTCGCGCGGCCCTTCTGCCGCCGCGTGCCTTCGGGGAACATGACGACGACCTCGCCCGAACGCGCAAGCGAGACGGCAGTGCGCAGCGGGCCGCTACCGGGCCGCTCGCGATCGACGGGGAAGCACCCGAGCGCGCGCAACAGCACGCCGAGTGGCGGGCGAAACAACTCGACCTTGGCCATGAAGCGCAATGTGCGCCGCGGGAAGACACCGAGCGCGAGGGGCCAGCCGTCCGTGTTCGAGAGGTGGTTCGAAGCGAGGACGGCGCCCGTCGCGTCGGGAACGTTGTCGGCGCCGCGCCAGGTCGCGCGGAAGAGCAGGCGCACGACCGGGTAGCTGAGAGCTCCGACGAAGGCGTAGACCGGAAGTCGCTGCGTGCTCAGTGCCGT
>CAZDEX010000020.1:0-16609 GCA_964504405.1 uncultured Gaiellales bacterium
CACGCCGACGAGCAGCGTCCACCGGGCGGGCAGAGAACGGCGGCGCTCCGGCATCGGCGAGGAGCCTACCGTCGTATGTCGCGGTGCCTCGGAGGCTATCCTGGGCTCCCGTGGCGAGCGTGGTCGATCGTCGGCACGTCGAGGGTCGACTCATCGAGTCGTTGCGGACCGTCGCGAGGCGGCGTGCGGGAGCGGTCACGCTGCTCGTCTACGCGCTCCTCTCGGTGGGCTTCTTCGGCATTCGTCTGATCGTGTCGTCCGGATCGTCGTACGTCGGCGTGTTCGACGACTCGCAGATCCCGATCTGGTCATACGCGTGGTGGCTCCATGCGGTCTCACACGGCGAGAACCCGTTCGTCACGCACATGCTGTGGGCGCCCAGCGGCGTCAACCTCGTCTGGGCGAACACGACACCGGCGCTCGCCGTGGCCCTGCTCCCGGTCACGGGGCTCTTCGGCGCGGTCGCGGCGTACAACGTCGTCGCCGTGCTGCTCCCTGCAATCTCGGCATGGGCCGGTTTCCTCCTGTGCCGTCACCTCACCGGCCGGTTCTGGCCGTCGTTCGTCGGCGGCTATCTCTTCGGGTTCTCGAGCTACGTGCTCGGCCACATGGTCGGTCAGCCCCAGCTGACCGCGGTGTTCGCGGTCCCACTCGTCGCGCTCGTCCTGATCCGCTACGTGGAGGGCGACGTCGGGCGTCGCGGGCTCGCCGTACAACTCGGACTCCTCCTGGCGCTCGAGCTGTACCTGTCGCTCGAGGTCGCGTTCGAGCTGACCCTGATGCTCGTGCTCGCGCTCGTCGTCGCGTACGCGCTCGTGCCGGCCGCGCGCCGACGTCTTTTCCCCGCCGCCCTCGCACCGCTTGCAGGCGCCTACGCGCTCGCGATCCTGCTCGGAGCGCCGCTCGTCTACTACGCGCTCACGGATCTCCGGGTCACCGGCTTCCAGCCGCCGAACATCTTCGTCGCCGACGCGCTGAACGTGATCGTGCCGACGAACCTCGAGGCGTCGGGCGCCGGCTGGGCGCATGCCGTCGCGAAGCACTTCGCCGGCAACTACAGCGAGCAGGGCGCCTTCATCGGGTTGCCGCTGATCGCGATCGTCCTCCTCTACGCACGGCGACGCTGGCGGACGCCGGAAGGACGCTTCCTGCTCGCTGCGCTGCTGCTCGCGACGCTCGCGTCATTCGGGCCGGAACTGACGGTGGCGGGCAACAGCGTGCTCCCGCTCCCGACGCCGCTCGGCCACGAGACGTTGACGCTGCCCGGAGTGGGGACGAAGCACGTCCCGCTCTTCAACAATGCGCTGCCCGTTCGCCTCGTCCTGTTCGCATCGCTGGCGAGCGCCGTGATCGTCGCTCTCTGGCTGGCGTCGACGCGTGGTCTCGCGCCGTGGCTCCTCGCAGCGCTCGGCGTCGCCCTGCTCGTCCCGAACCCCGCGGCGGGTGTCTGGGCGACGCGCTACTCGATCCCGGCGTTCTTCACCGATGCTCGCTACCGCGGTTGCCTCGCGCCGAACGAGATCGTCCTCCCGCAGCCGATCGGAAGCGGCGGCCAGGCGATGCTGTGGCAGGTGCGCGACTCGTTCCGCTTCCGCCTGGCGGGCGGACGCGTACAGACGTCCCCGCCGAGCGTGTTCCTCCATCCGCCCTCGCGCGCACAGATCTCCGTCGGCTACGACCCGGTCGCGAACCAGGTGCAGCTCCTACGCCGGTACATCGCCGACGAGCACGTCACGGCCGCGATCGTGGACAAGCGCCAGGCGTCGACGTGGGCGCCGGCGCTCGACCGGGTTGCCAGGCGGCGCGACCTCGGCGGTGTGCTCTTCTACCGTGTCGCCGGCACCGATCCCGGCGCCTGCCCACGCTCCTGATGGCGACATCCGACACGACTTCCGCCCGGCCGACCGGCTATACGGCCGTTGCCCGTGTCTTCGACGAGCTCGCCGTCAAGCGGGTCCTCCCGGGTCGATGGTCACGCGCCTACCACAAGCTGATCGGTGCGATCCACCAGTCGATCGTCCCCGCCGGCGCGTCTGTTCTCGAGATCGGCAGCGCAGCGGGCGACCTCCTCCAGGAGCTCGCGCCGAGCGAAGGGGTCGGCGTCGACGTGAGCGAGAAGATGGTCGAGTTCGCGCGCGAGCGCCATCCGACCCTCCGTTTCGAGCACGTGGCCGGAGAGGAGATGGACCTCGGCCGCACGTTCGACTACATCGTGCTCTCCGACCTCGTGCCGTTCGCCGACGATCTCCTGGCGCTGTTCCGGCGCGTCGCGGAGCACTCGCACCCCGGGACGCGCATCATCGTGCACTCCTACAGCCAACTGTGGCGCCCGATCCTGCGGGTGCTGGAGCTCGCGCACCTGAAATCGCCGACACCGATCCGCAACTGGGTCACCCAGCACGACGTCGCGAACCTGCTCCGGCTCGCCGGGCTCGAGCCGGTGACCGTGACCAGGCGCATCCTCCTGCCGCTCCGGATCCCGGTCCTCTCCGGGCTCTTCAACGGGGTCCTCGCGAACGTCTGGGGCCTGCGCCAGCTCTGTCTGACGTACTGGATCGTGGCGCGGCCGCAGACCACTCGCGAGCGGCGCGATCTCTCCGTGTCGGTCGTCGTGCCCGCGAAGAACGAGGCGGGCATGATCGAGCGGATCGTCGCGGAGACTCCGCCGCTCGGATCGCGGAGCGAGCTCATCTTCGTAGAGGGCCACTCGACGGACGGGACGCGCGAGGAGATCCTGCGCCAGATCGAGCGGAACCCCGACCGCGAGATCGTGTACCTGGAGCAAACCGGTCACGGGAAGGGCGACGCGGTCAGGCTCGCATTCTCGCGCGCCCGCTACGACGTGCTGATGATCCTCGACGCCGATCTCACGGTGCAGCCGAGCGACCTCCCCGCGTTCCTCGATGCGATCGCCACGGGGAGCGCCGAGTTCGTGAACGGGTCGCGGCTCGTCTACGGGCTCGAGCCGGGAGCGATGCGATACCTCAACCTGCTCGGCAACAAGGTGTTCTCGCTCCTCTTCTCGTCGCTGATCGACCAGCCGGTCAAGGACACGCTGTGCGGGACGAAGGTCCTCGAGCGGTCCCGCTACGAGCAGATTGCGGCCGGTCGTTCCTACTTCGGCGACTTCGACCCGTTCGGCGACTTCGACCTGCTGCTCGGAGCCGCACGACTGAACCTGAAGATCGTCGACCTCCCCGTCCGCTACCAGGCACGGACGTACGGCGACACGAAGATCTCCCGGTTCCGCCACGGCTGGCTGCTGCTGAAGATGACCGCGTTCGCATTCCGCAAGCTGAAGCTCGAGATCTTCAGGCCACGAGACGCATGAGCGCCGATCCCCGCACCGACGATGGACGGTTCGTCGATCGTCACCGCGCGCGCCTGCCCGTCGCGGGTTGCATCCTCGCCTACGCAAAGCGGCGGCCGAGACTTGCCTGAGCCGATCCGCGTCCTCCGGGTGATCGCACGCCTGAACATGGGCGGTCCCGCCCTGCACGTGTCCTATCTGTCGCGCGCGTTGCAGTCGCGCGGCTACCAGACGACGCTCATCGCGGGACAACTCGCGCGCGGCGAGGACTCGATGGCGTATGTCGCCGAGGAGCTCGGCGTCGACGTCGTCGCGCTTGCGGAGCTGCACCGCGACGTCTCGCCGCTCTACGACTCGGTCGCCGCGGCACGTCTCGTGCAGGAGATCAAGCGCGTGCGCCCGCACATCCTCCATACGCACACGGCGAAGGCCGGGGCGGTTGGGCGGGCCGCCGCGCTCGCCGCCGGCGACGCACGCCCGCCGGTGATCGTGCACACGTATCACGGGCACGTGCTGCGCGGCTACTTCGATCCGATACGAACACAGTTGTTCAGAGCCACAGAGCGCGCACTCGCCCAGCACACGACGCGATTGATCGCCGTCGGCCCTCAGGTGCGTGACGATCTGGTCGAGCTGGGCGTTGCGCCTCCCGAGAAGTTCTCGGTCATCCGGCTCGGCATCGATCTCGAGTCGCGCGTGCTCCACGACTCCCGCGCCGCCGAGTACCGCCGGTTGCTCGGGATCCCCGCGGAGCGCTTCGTCGTCGGCTGGATCGGGCGGATGACGTCGATCAAGCGCGTCCCCGATGTCATGCTCTCGTTCAAGCGGCTGCTCGACCTCGGCCTCGACGCGACGCTCTGCCTCGTCGGCGACGGCCCCGACCGAGAGCCGGCCGAGCGCCAGGCGAAGGAGCTCGGCATCGCCCGGCACGTCCTCTGGCTCGGCTACCAGCGCGATGTCTCGCCGTACTACGCGCTCTTCGACGCGCTCGTCCTGCCGTCTGCCAACGAAGGCACGCCCGTGGTCGCGATCGAGGCACTCGCCGCCGAACGGCCCGTGGTCGCGACGCGGGTCGGCGGTGTCCCGGACGTGGTCACCCAGGATGAGGACGGGTTCCTCGTCGAGGTCGGCGACGTCGACGGGATCGCGGCGTCGCTTGCACGCCTCGCGCGCGACCCCGAGCTACGGGCGCGGATGGGCGCGCGCGGCCGCGAGCTGGTCGTGCCGCGCTACCGCGTCGAGCGGCTCGTCGACGACGTCGACGAGCTCTACCGCGAGCTGCTCAGCCGCCAGGGCTTGCCGCTGCCGCCATCCGCATGAACGCGGCGTAGGCCGGCTTCTTCCTGCCCGAGTACGTCAGCAGGCCCGACTGCCAGCCGGAGAGCTGCGCCTCGTCCTTGAGCAGGAACCAGAGCATCATGTCGATGCGCGGGTTCTTGCGCGCGATCGCAAACGCCTGCGTGAGATAGGCGGCCTGCTTCGCCCACGACACGCCGAAGAGCGCGTCGGGCGGGTTCGTCTGGTAGCCGTACTCGGTGATCCAGATGCGCTTGTTGCCGTACAGGCGCGTGACTTCCGTGATCAGGTCGCCGATGTTGCCGAGCGTGACCGCCGTCGCGGGCGCGCCCTTGGCGGTGACCGGCTTCGTCGTCGGCTGGTCGTTCGGGCCCGCATAGTACGGATGATGCGCCCAGGCGTCGAACGACTCCAGTCCCGCCTTCTTGCACGCACGCAGGAACGCGAGCGGCGAGACCGAGGGGCGGTCACCGTTGGGGTCGTTGTTCCCGCGCGGCGAGGTGACGCCGCAGCCGACGCGCTCGCCCGGCGCGAGCGTCCCGTGCACGCCGTTGTAGACCGCGTTGCAGATCTTCGCGTAGTCGACAGCGCTCTGGATCGTCCACCCCGTCGCGGTCTTCTTGTACTGCGGCACGAGGAAGATCGGGTTGTTCGGCTCGTTCCACGCGAGCCACTCCTCGACCGCCGGCAGGATGCGGCCGTCCGAGCCCGGATACTTGCCGCCGTAGCGCCGCGCCGCTGCGTACGCGAAGTTGCGCAGGTCGGTCGGGCGGGTCGGCGCAACGTTCGCGCCTTTACCTCCGTTCGCCCACGCGGGCGTGCCGTAGATCGAGAAGAGGACGTGCACGCCGTTCTGCGCCGCGTAGTTGACGGTGCGGTCGTAGAGGTCCCAGTCGTAGGCCGGATCGGCGGGATCGGTCGCGCTCGACGGACGTGACTTCGCGACGCCGTAGCGGCCGCCCCAGTAGAGGTTGAGCCGCACCTCCTGCACGTGCAGCTGCTTGAACATCGCGAACGTCTTGTCGACGGGCCCGTACAGCGTCTGCGCCTCGTCGTAGATGCCGACGCGCATGGAGCGCGACGCCTGTGCCGTCGCAGCAAGTCCCGACGCGGCGATCACCACGGCGGCGAGCACTCCCCAAAGCTTGGTCAAACCTCGACCGGCTCCCGGCCGAGCGCCTTCAACCAGCGCCGCAGTCCTTCCTCGAGGTCGATCTCGGGCGACCAGCCGAGCAGCTGGCGCGCGCGGGTGATGTCGGGCCGCCGAATCTGTGGGTCGTCGATGGGCAGCGCCTCGAACACGATCTCGCTCCTCGAGCCCGTGACCTTGATCACGGTCTGCGCGAGCTCGAGCATCGTCACCTCGTGGTCGGGGTTGCCGATGTTGACGGGCAGGTGCTCACCGCTCGTTGCGAGCAGGTAGAGCCCGCGAATCAGGTCGTCGACGTAGCAGAGCGACCGTGTCTGCGACCCATCGCCGTAGACCGTGAGGGGCTTGTTGGCGAGCGCCTGGTTGAGGAAGTTCACCGACGCGCGACCGTCGTTCTTGCGCATGCGGGGCCCGTAGGTGTTGAAGATGCGCGCGATCGACGTGTCCACGCCCTGCTGGGTGTGGTAGGTCATCGTCAACGCCTCTGCGTACCGCTTCGCCTCGTCGTAGACACCGCGCGGGCCGATCGGGTTGACGTTCCCCCAGTAGGTCTCGGGCTGCGGGTGGACCTGCGGGTCGCCGTACACCTCGCTCGTCGAGGAGATCAGGAACCGCGCGCGCTTCCATTTCGCCAGACCGAGCGCGTTGTGCGTCCCGTACGAGCCGACCTTCAGCGACGCGAGGGGCGCGCGGAGGTAGTCGACCGGGCTCGCCAGCGCGGCGAGATGGAAGACGAAGTCGACGTCCTCGTCGATGTGGATCGGGTCGACCACGTTCTGGTAGACGAACGAGAACTTGTCGCCGCGCGCGTGCGCGATGTTCTCGAGGGAACCGGTCTCCAGGTTGTCCACGCAGATCACCCGGTGACCCTGCTCGAGGAGGTAGTCGCAGAGGTGCGAGCCGAGGAACCCGGCTCCGCCGGTGACAACCGAGGTCGGCATGAGCCGCGCATCGTACGCGCGACGCGGACGAGCGGCGGCAGTTCCTTACGAACCTTTTTCATACCTTCCGGCCACTCTTCTTCCGACGCTCGCCCCCGATAGTCCGAGGGTCAACCCACGCAAGGAGCAGCGATTTTCATGAGGCAGCGGATCTTCATCACACTCGGAATTGCAGCAGTGGCGCTGGTGGCGTCCACGGCCGCGCTGGCCGGCACCCTGACGACCACGGCGACCGTGACGGGCGCAGGGAGCCTTTCGATGGCCCTGCCCGCCAACCCCTCGATGAGCGACACCCTCGACGGCACCGACCAGACGGTTTCCTGGTCAGGCCTGTTCGGGATCGTCGACGCGCGGGGCACCGGGGCCGGCTGGAACCTCACCATTTCCTCGACGACGTTCTCCGACGGCGCGGGTCACAGCCTCGCGGCCGGCACGGTCACGGGCGTCACCGGGGTCTGCCACGCGGGCAACACGTGCACCGCGGCGACCAACGCGATCACCTATCCGATCACGCTGAGCGGCACGGCGGCGAAGTTCTTCAACGCCGCGGCGAACACGGGCATGGGCAAGGTCGACGTCACCCCGACGGTCTCCGTCGCAATCCCGGGCAACTCGTACGCAGGGACCTACACCTCGACGGTCACCCTGGCAGCGGTCTCCGGCCCGTAAGACCCCTTCCGCAAAGCTGCCTCACAGAAGAGAGGGCCCCGCCACCAGCGGGGCCCTTTTCTTTGGTCCACCCGATTTCCTACCGATTCACCCTCCGGATGCTCCCTCGGACGTCGATGATTGGGAAGACATGCGGACCTCGATCCTCGTCGTCGTGCTCTGCGCCGCCCTCGGGGCGACCGCGGCCTCGGCCGCGGTGACCGTCAGCGCAACGGTTGCCGCGGGCACGACCCTCTCGGTCAACGGAACGGGCTCGCCGAGCTTCAGCCTGACGTTGAACGGCGTCGACCAGACGACGAGCTACACGCTCCCGCTGAGCGTCGTCGACGCGCGCGGCCTCGCGACGGGGGGCGGCTGGAACCTCACGATCACCTCGACCCAGTTCAACGACGGCTCCGGGCACACGTTCCCGGCGACTGCTTCGACGATCACCGGCACGAACACGCCGACATGCGGCACGGGGTCGACGTGCACGTTGCCGACGAACTCCGTGAGCAACTCGAGCATCGCACTGCCCTCGGGTGCGACGGCGCCGGCCGCGGTGAAGTTCTTCAACTCGGCGAACGCGACCGGGCTCGGGACGATCAACGTCTCCGCCACCGTCTCGGTCGCGGTGCCGTCGAACGTCTTTGCGGGGACGTACTCGAGCACGGTCACGGTGGCGGCGGTGGCCGGCCCGTGATGCGCCCGCTCCTCGTCGTCGTATGGTCGCTCGTGTTCGCCGGGGGCGCGGCGGCCGCGACGTTCACGTTCACGCCTTCGACGACGCCCGTGACGGTCGCGACCGTCACGCTGAGTGGCGTCGACCAGACCGCGACGTTCACGATCGCGAACACGGTCGCCTACACCGGCGGGAACAACAACGCCGGCTGGAAGGTCCAGGCGTCGGCAACGACGCCGACCTCCGGATCGAACACGCTTCCCGCGATCGACGTGACCGCCGGCAGCTCCGCCTGCCAGGGCACCTGCGCAGCGAACCCAACCAACGGGATCACCTACCCGCTGACGCTCAGCGGCACCGCCCAGACGATCTTCAACGCCGCGACGTCCACCGGCCAGGGCACGTTCACGGTCACCTCGACGTTCCGGCTCAGCTACGCCGCGAACATCTACCCGGGCACCTACACCTCGACTGTGACCTTCACCGGCAGCACGGGTCCGTAGAGTCCCCGGCATGCGCCGCCTGATCGTCATCGTCCTCGCCGGGCTCTTGCTCGCCCCCACCGCCCTCGCCGCGTCGAACGGCCCGGTGTTCGGCCTGCGCGCCGTCGGCAATCCGAAGCGCGGCTACTTCATCTACGCGCTCGCCCCCGGCGGGACGAAGCGCGGCGCGGTGATCGTCTCGAACACGGGGACCGCCTCCGGCACGGTGAAGCTCTTGGCCGCGGAGGGTAGTACGGGTAGACCTCCGGCACCGTCTACCTCACCGACCAGAAGCCCGTCCGCGCGGGCGCGTGGATCACGCTCGACGAGACCGAGCTCACGCTCGCGGCGGGCGCGCACAAGCAGGTCGGCTTCACGGTCAACGTGCCGCAGGGCGTCGAGCCGGGCCAGTGGGTCGGCGGCGTCGTCGCCGAGACCACCCACCAGGTGACGGGCCCGAAGTCGAAGCAGAAGGCGAACGTCCAGATCCGGATCCGCGACCTGACGATCATCGCCGTGCAGGTGAACGTCCCAGGCCCGCCCGTGATCTCGTTCAAGGTCGGCGCGGTGAAGACGGGCGGCCAGCGCGGCTTCCAGCAGGTGATCACGTACATGCAGAACGACGGCAACGTGCTCGTGAAGCCGCGCGGCACCGTGACGGTGCGGAGCGCGGGCGGCCAGAAGCTGCAGTCCCTCGACTTCACGATGGACACCTTCCTGCCGCACACGGCGATCGAATATCCGGTCCTGCTGAAGAAGGCGCTCGCGCCGGGGAGCTACACGGCCGTCGTGCACGTGACCGTGCCGGGGCTCCCGGGGGTCAAGGGCACGACGGTGAGCGCCACCCGGCCGCTCGCCGTCTCGAAGCAGGACGTGCAGCAGGTGTTCACCTCCGCGGCGCCCACGCAGACCCCGCCGGGTGGAGCGCCCGTCGGATCGGCCTCCTCCCCGGGCAAGCACTCGTGGGCCCTGATCGGCCTGGTCGCCGGGGTCGTCCTCTTGCTCCTGGCGGCGCTCCTGTGGCGCATCTTCCGCCGCCGGCCCGCGGGGCCTGCTGCGCCGGCCGCGCCCCCTGCGCCGCTCCCGATCGAGCCCGGGGCGGTCGAGGCGCGCACTGCGCCCCCACCTCCTCCCCCCGTGCCCGCTGCGATGCCGGAGCCGGCGCCTCCGGCTCTGCCCGAACCTCCCCCCGTGCCGGAGCCGGCCCCGTGGTCCGAGCCGGCCCCGTGGCCCGAGCCGGGCGCCGAGCCGCCTCTGCCGTCCCCTCCACCCCCGCCTCCCCCCGCGGCGCCCGCTGCGCCGGCGCACGAGCACCTCTGGGAGGTCGCCTACGAGCGGGGCGAGCTCGGCTCGGACGGGGTCTGGCGGTTCCCGCACCGCTGCCGCACCTGCGGCATGGAGCTCCTCGCCCGCGACGTCGCGGATGCGACGGCGCAGGCCGGCGGCCGTTGAATACCACTTGCAACTGAGCTAGACCGCCCCCAAAGGGTGATGCATGCTTCATCCGGAGTCGGGAGGAGGGCGTGCGCAGGTGTGGGAATGGCGGGCGAGGCGGTACGGATCGAGTATGAGGCCGATGCTGCGGCGCCTCGTCCTCCCCGCGTGCGCCGCCCTCGTGCTGGCCGCCCCTGCGGGCGCGGGCACGATCGTCGTCAAGCTCGCGTTCCTCCCGGGCAAGCTCGCCGTGAAGGCGCCGCCGACCTCCGTCTCCGGCACGGTCCAGGTGCCCGTGACGGTCGCCGACGGGCGCGGGAGCGGGGCGGGCTGGACGCTCAGGATGAGCGCCGGCAGCACGGTGCGCGTCGTCGGGATCACCGCCCGGTGCGCCGCGAGCTCGACCTGCACGCTCCCGACCGCCGCGTCGGTACCGTCCGGCGACGTCGTGCTCCACGCCGCCCGAGACAGCGGTATGGGCGTCATGAACCTCGTCGTCACCCTCGCGGCGACGACAGGCACGACGCCCGTTTCCTTCACGATCTCGTAACGCCATCGCTGTAGCAACCGGCGGAACGTGAGCTCCGCGACCTCAGAGTGCCCCGCCTGGCTGCGCCGTCGAATCGGCGTGGAACTGCTCGGCCGGCCGGCGCACACCTTCGCGCGCGCTGTCGCTCTTGACGATCGGCCACGTCGGCGCGTGGACCGTTCAGCACTATCCGATTCCCCTCGGATACGGCGCAGCCCCAAGCCGATCACGCACACGTGGCTCCTCCGAACACACCGTCTTCCGACCCCGAATCGGGCGAGGCGAACTAGCCGCCAGCGGCGTCGCCCACCCGTCCCTGGGTGTGGGCTTAGAGTCTCGGCTTCTTTGCGTACCTCCCGGTCGCGCGCAAGACCGAAGCGATGTTCCATCCCGAGAATCTGCACATGCTTGCGTCGTCACTCGGCCGTCGCGGTGACGACGCACAGCGCACATGTTCGTCCGGCGTGTTGCTCGTGATCGCACTCGGCGTGGGCGGCCTCACGCTTCGATGATCTTCACCGTGGCGTCGCTTCTCCTTGGGCTGCCCGCTGGGATCACGGTCTCCGACGTCCGCCGGCGGATCCCTAGGGCCGTGTTGTCGCCGTTGTCTTCGCGATGATTCTGATGGCAGTCCTGTGGCTCGCCTACCGTGCGATCGCCACCACGAGGGGCCACTGAATCAGACGACTGGTTTGTTCCGGTGCGGCTGCACCCGAGTTCAGGAACGTTATCGACAAGGCGACGAGCCGCGACCGATTTTTCGTCGTTCAGGAGCCGGCCGTATTCCTGACGCCTACGGTGGACGAATACGAGAACGAGGCGTTCCCGAAGACCTACACCGATATCTGCGGCGATTGGATCGGGGCGTTTGCGTGGAGCCAGCACTCGGGCGAGCCCTGGACTCCGGTGCAGAAGATCCTGCCGGACCAGAGCTAATCGGTGTCCTCCGCACCATGCTCGCGATCCTTGGCTGGCTCGGCTTGTGGTGGCTCGGTGTGCGCGGCCGACGCGAGCTGTTCGCCCTCGCTGTGCTGCCCATGTCAGCGTCGGTGGATACCTGTACCGCTCCTGGGTCGTGCTCTCGCACGACGGCGACGTGCTGAAGGCCGTCTCCACGCTCAACACGTTGGGGTCTGGGCAGTCGGATTCGGGCTGGCGACCGGGTCGATCGCGGAGAAGAAGCCGACTCGTCCGCTACGGCATGGTCGCCCTCTTCGGCAATCTTCTGCCCATGCTGGAACTGCGATTCATGTTCTACGGCATCAGAGACCACCGGCCGATCTTCTGACGAGCTTCCCCGCGGCGCTCGAAGTTAGGGCGCAGTTCGACGGTGCATCAGCTTGTCCAGCAGTCGACGGTACATCTCCGCCAATGCGTCGCTGTCGGGGTGCTTGATCGTCAGGTACCCGAAGCTGCCGAAGATCTCGATTTCATCCGTGACCAGCTGCTCGAGCAGTCGTCGCTTCGGCCCCGAATCCGCGACGGAGATCGCACCGATTTGCGTGTACGGAATCGATGTGACGCCAACCCTCCCCGACTCGGAGGCATGCGTCGCGATGAGCCGCCGATTGGTGAGCACATAGAACGCAGGCCTCGTTGGCGAGTCGATCAGCCTAAACTCGGTCATTTCCGGATGAACTAGGAGAGCCTCGATGTACGACTGAAGCTGCTCGATTGTGCGCTTCCGCGCCATTTTACCCCACAGCCCGGTTGCCGGTCATCACGAGAGCGGCGTGTAATGATTGCGTCCGGAAGGCCTCGCATGCGGTCGAAACGAGTCGGCAAGCCGTGATAGCTCTCTCGAAGCCCCGCGGTCTACCAGCGGAGCAAGTGACGCGCACAGTGCCGGGGTCGCGACAACGTTCGCAGGGCATAGATAAGCGACTCGAAGAAACCGACAAGTAGTCGCGCGATTGCGACAAGAAGGAGTGGATGGGGCTGCAACCTTGCCGCCATGACCCTTTGGGCATCATGAACCGAAGGCCAACCGGGCGGGTCGAAGATCCTCGACACCGCAGTGGAGGGATACCGTCGTGATTAAAAAACGGCACCGCTCCCATGTGGCGGAGGCGCCCGCCACTATGCCCGTCGAGGCTCGGGTGCTCCTCATCGGCGCATGAGTAGGGCGACGCGGCCTCCCTCTTATTCTTAGCATCAGCTGCACTGGTCGTATGCGACCTGCACCGACTTCGGGGCGGTCGGCGGCGTCTGCCTGCGCGTTCGCAGGGCGGCCTCCGGGAGCGCCTTGTCCTGCGCGGCGACGACGGCCGCGCCCTGGGAGTTGCGCTTGTGCGTCTTATAGTAAGCCACGTTCGCCTTTTCTCCGCGCAACGTAGCCAGTCGCCCGGACGGCACCAACACGAATACCCACGGGCAGGGTGACGGCGAAAACTGCCGGCCCCAATCGACCGCGGAGATGGCGAGCCAGATCCCGAACACCACCCTCACATGGGAACTCGCAGCGCACGAACCGCGCCGCTCGAGACGAACTCGGCGACGCGGGCGCCGTCGGGGCCGCGACAGCATGCGCCGACGCCGAGCACCGGGTGCGGCGCCCTCATTCCACGCGGGCGCCACAGCTCGGTTCGTCCACGCCCGAGGCGCTCAGGATCCAGCCAGCCTTCGGAGGATCTTGGGCGGCCAGGAAGCTGTGGCCGAGCACCGGCCCGGACAAGGCACTGCCGCCACGGCGGCGACGGCGGATAAGCGCGCCGACGCACGGCGACCCGCCGGCGCGGCGAGCTACGAGCGCAACCCCCTCGCAGCGACGAGCCCCCGCCCGTTGGAGTACGTATGGGCCACTCGAGCCGGCGCGACTTGCCGGCGCTCCGCGCGAGGCTGAACGCCGAGGCGCCGATCGCAAGCGCTGATGCAGAGAAGGCGAGCCAGACGGCACGGAGGAGGGCGCGCGGGTGGGACTGCTCGGCCGAGCCCGGACTGCGTAGAGCACGGCCGGCCGCGGCAACCCAGAGCGCGTCGTCGGCCCCTGAGAGCGCGAGGCGCCGCTCCAGGCGGCCAGCAGCCCGAGCAGGAGGACGGGGTCACGAGCGCGTGGCGCCGTCGGTGCTCGCAAGCACCAGCAACCCCGAGGTCCCGAGCGCGACCAGCCCGAGCACCGTTCCCCGCCAAAACCGCCCGCCACGAGCGCGCCGGCGACAGCGCGACGCAGACGCCCTCGGCCAGGGCCCCGAGCAGTCGCGGGATAGGCCGGGTCGCATGGCGAATTGAGCCGGACGGCCCAGGCGGGTCGTCCTCCGCAACCGACATCCTACGCAGCTGACCGGGTCTACCAACGAAGGGATACGCGTGAACAAGCTAGTCGCAGTACTGGCGGCCTGCACGGCAGCGCTCGCATTGGGCGCCTCGGCATCCGCGGACAACATCACCTGGGGTGTCAACGACGACGCCGGAAAGTACGAGAAGGGCGTCGGGCCGTTCTGGTCGACCTTGCTCGGCGTCGGATTCACGTCCGACACGATCACGCTGCGGTGGGACGAGACCTCTGCGACCGGCTTCGACGGGAGCGAGGCGGACTTCGTCGCTCCCGGACTCGCCGCGGCACAGGCCGCCGGTGTGAAGGTGACGCTTGACGTCTATCCCCGCCATTCGGCCGCGCTCTCGAATCCTGCGAACGCCGCACGGTTCGCGTCGTGGATCGCATCACTCGCAACGACATATCCGTACGTCAAGGAGTTCGTCGTGATGAACGAGTGCAACACGTCCCTGTTCGCCAACCCGCAGTACGCCGGCGGCAAGAACGTCTCGGCGGAGCGCTGCGGCGCGTTCCTCGCCGCAGGGTACGACGCACTGAAGGCCATCGACCCGGGCATCTTCGTGTGGGGGCTCGGTCTGTCGCCACGCGGGAACCCCGTTCCGCAGGACGGCAAGGATGCCCGCGCGACGGATCCCATCGACTGGCTCGCGTTCCTCGGCAGCTGGTATCGCCAGAGTGGGCGCACCAAACCGCTGATGGACGGCCTCGACATTCACCCGTATCCGATTCCGCAGAACCTGCCCTTCGAACAGGGCTATCGCGATCCGATGTCGTTCAGCGTCACGAACCTGCCCCGTGTGTATCAGGCGTTTTACGCGGCTTTCAACGGGACGGCGCAAGGCACGGTCGGCCCGGGTCGCCTGCCGGTCAGCCTGAACGAGGTCGGAATCCAGACCGTTCCGTCTGCGGCAGTCGCCGGTTCGTACACCGGTTCCGAGAACGCGAGCACGCAGGGCGTCGACGCGAAGACGGGCACACCGGCCTACCAGGCATCGTGGTACACGAAGCTCATGGACTTCGCGCTGTGCGACGCCGACATCACGAAGGTCAACATCTTCAAGCTCGTCGACGAGTCCTCTCTCGAGGGCTGGCAGAGCGGGCTCTTCTACCAGGGGTACGTTCCGAAGGAATCGGCGGGCGCCGTCAAGGCCGAGCTCGCGAAGACCAACGGCCGCTGCCCGACCGGCACCGCGAGGTACTTCGCGCCGTCCGGCTCGACATCGACGCCGGCGGCTGCGCCGGATCGCTCGGGCAAGCAGGGCAAGCACGGACGCGCGGGAAAGCCGAGGAACTCCGGCAAGCACGGCAGGGCGAAATAGCCGAGCACGCGGGGCGGGAGGCACGCACGCTTCCGCCCCGCGTTCTAGACCGTATGGAGTTGCCGGCGCCTCGCTCGTAAGTTGGCGCGGGTTGCCGTCGCGACTGGCGCGGCGGTAGAGCCGCAATTGCGGGAGGCGCCGGCATGGCTGAGGGTACGTGGGTTGGTCTTGATGTGCATGCGCGCAAGACGGTGGCGGGCGTGCTCGATGCGCAGAGCGGCGAGTTGCGGAGTCTGCGGGCGCCGACGCTGCCGGGCGAGATGGTCGAGTGGTTGCTCGGTTTGCCGGCGCCGGTGCGCGTCGCCTATGAGGCGGGCCCGACCGGCTACGGCCTGGCGCGTGCCTGCGCGGTGGCGGGGATCGCATGCACGGTCGCTGCGCCGTCGAAGATTCAGCGTGCTCCGGCTGATCGGGTCAAGACGGACCGTCGTGATGCCGAGCGGCTGGCTCGGCTGCTCCGGCTGGGCAAGTTGGTCGCGGTGCGTGTCCCGGAGCCACACGAAGAAGCGGCACGCGATCTCGTCCGGGCGCGCGAGGACGCGCGTGGGGAGCTGATGCGGGCGCGGCATCGCCTCTCGAAGCTGCTCCTTCGCCACGTCTGGTCTACGACGCATCGGCGTGGACGCTCGCCCACGACGCCTGGTTGCGACGGCAGCGGTTCGACTCGCGGCCGCTGCAGCTCGCGCTCGAGGAGTCGTATGCGGCTGCCATCCAGGCGAAGGCGCGCCGCGATCTGCTCGACGCGGCGATCGTCGAACTGGCCGGTGAGTCGCCGTTCGCCACGACGGTCGGCCGCCTCTGCTGTCTACGCGGCGTTTCGACGTTGACCGCGCTCGCGCTCACGGTCGAGCTCGGCGACTGGACGCGCTTCCAGCCGCAGAGCCTCGGCCCCTTTCTCGGCTTGACCCCGAGCGAAGACTCCAGCGGCGAGCGGCGCCGGCTCGGCTCGATCACCAAGACCGGCAACACGCACGCGCGTCGGCTGCTGGTCGAGGCCGCCTGGCATCAGCGGCGGCCGCTGCGCGAAAGCGCAACGCTCACACGACGCCGACAGGGGCAGCCGGCCGCGGTGCGCACCCGCGCCGATCAAAGCGGCCGCCGGCTGCACGCACGCTGGCACGCGCTCGAGCGGCGCGGCAAGCGCCGCACCGTGATCGCGGTCGCGATCGCGCGCGAGCTCGCGGGCCACTGCTGGGCACTCGCCACGATGTAGCCGCACGATCATCGGCTCGGCGAGGAGAGCGCGGACGGCCCCACCGGCGCCGAGGAACGACCCGCGATTGCGCTATGAGCAGCCCGACTGGGCGACGCCCGACTCTAGACATGCGGCACCGTTCCTCAGCTCGCACACCCGGTCATGCGGTCCCGACCCGCGCATATCAGCCGCGACACGACGCGTCGACACCAGCCGCCGCGCTCTCCCCGCCGAAAAAGAAGGCCCGCAAACGCGGGCCCTCAAGCCGTGCCGACTTGACAAACCTCACTCCATATCAGCGCAGGTCCTTGTTCGACTCCATGTCGAACCACATCGCGAAGAGCGTGAA
>CAZDEX010000021.1:0-931 GCA_964504405.1 uncultured Gaiellales bacterium
CTCGAACTCGTCCCAGCCGCGCACGGACTCCTCGACGAGCACCTGGCCGATCGGGGATTCCGCGATGCCTCTCTCCACTTGTCTGCGAAGCTGCGCGATGTCGTCGGCGAAGCCGCCGCCGTGGCCGCCGAGCGTGAACGCCGGCCGTACGACGGCCGGGAGCGAGACGCCCATCAGGTCGTCGGGCGACGTGACGATGCGCGACGTCGGCGTCTTCAGGCCGCAGGTCTCGACGGTCGCCTTGAACAGCTCGCGGTCCTCCGCGCGCTGGATCGCGTCGATGTTGGCGCCGATCAGCTCGATCCCGAGCTCTTCGAAGACGTTCGCCTCGTCGAGCTGGCGCGCAAGGTTGAGCGCGGTGCCGCCGCCCATCGTCGGCAGAACCGCGTCGGGCCGCTCGCGCTTCAGCACGGACACCACGCCTTCGACGTCGAGGGGCTCGAGGTACGTGCGATCGGCGAAGCCCGGGTCGGTCATGATCGTCGCCGGGTTCGAGTTGACGACGATCGTGCGGAAGCCGTCCTCGCGCAGCACCTTCAGCGCCTGGCAGCCGGCGTAGTCGAACTCCGCCGCCTGGCCGATCACGATCGGGCCGGAGCCGATCAGGCAGATCGACTTCAGGTCGTAGCGCCTCGGCATTACGCCGCCTTCAGCTCCTCGACCCAGCCGGCGATGATCGACGCCGCGTCGTGCGGGCCGGGTGAGGCCTCCGGGTGGAACTGCGCCGAACGCGCGCGCAGCTCCGGATACGAGAGGCCTTCGACGGTGCCGTCGTACAGCGAGCTGTGGGTGATGCCGCTCTCGTCCCCCGGCGCAACGGCGAAGCCGTGGTTCTGCGATGTGACGATGACGCCGCGCGACCGGTGGTCCATCACCGGATGGTTTGCGCCGCGGTGGCGCCCACCGTCTGGCTCAGGACCCCGCCCAAGAG
>CAZDEX010000021.1:941-9530 GCA_964504405.1 uncultured Gaiellales bacterium
TTGGCGCCGCGGTGGCCGAACGGGAGCTTGAACGTCTCCTTGCCGGTCGCGAGCGCCAGGAGCTGGTGCCCGAGGCAGACGCCAAGCACCGGTGTGCGGCCGAGCAGCTCGCCCAGTACCCGCGTCTCGTTGGTGAGCGGCGCCGGGTCCCCGGGCCCCGGGGAGAGGAGCACTCCGTCGTAGCCCGCGACGCTGTCCGCGTCGACGTCGTGCGGGAAGACGTCGACCGCTGCGCCGTTCGCGGCGAGCCGCTGCAGGATCGAGCGCTTGCAGCCGTAGTCGACGACGGCGACACGCACCGAGCCGTCGGCGGTGTACGTGTAAGGCTCATTGGTCGACACGCCCGCGACGAGCGCAGCGCCCGCCATCTCGGGCTGCGCGCGGACGGCGTCGAGCACTTCGTCGACGACGACGTCGCCCGTTGCGGCCGCGGCGCGCATCGCACCTGCGTCACGGAGATGCAGCACGACGGACCGCGTGTCCACGCCGGTCAGCGCGACGATGCCGTGCTCGTGCAGCCAGTCGGTCCACTGCGGGCCGCGCGCCTCGCGCATCACGACGGCCCTCGCATGTGTGCGCTTCGACTCGTTGCGTGCGTCGTCGACGCCGTAGTTGCCGACCATCGGCGCGGTGAAGGTGACGATCTGCCCTTCGAAGCTCGGGTCGGTCGCCACCTCCTGGTAACCGCTCATCGAGGTCGTGAAGACGGCTTCCCCGAATGCGAACCCCTGCGCGCCGACCGACGACCCCTCGAAGACCGTCCCGTCCTCGAGCACGAGGTACCCGGGCGTGCTCACAGCTCGAACACCACGCGGCCGGCGGCGACCGTCAGCTTGACGCGGCCGTGCAGCCGCTTGCCGAGGAGCCACGAGTTGTGCGAGCGCGAACGGAAGCGCTCTGCCTTCACCCGCCACGCCGCCGCCGTGTCGAACAACGTCATGTTCGCCGGCGCGCCGACGGCGATGCGCGGGCGATCGAGCCCGAAGATCGCAGCCGGCCCTGCGGACATCCGCTCGAGGAGCGTCTCGAGCGAGATCAGTCCCGGCTCGACGAGATACGTGTAGAGCGAGGCGAACGCCGTCTCGAGCCCCGTGACCCCGAACGGCGCCGACTCGAACGGGACGTCCTTCTCCTCGGGCGAATGCGGCGCGTGGTCGGTCGCGATCGCCGCGATCGACCCGTCGCGCACGGCGTCGAGCAGCGCGGCGCGGTCGTCCTCGGTGCGGAGCGGCGGATTCATCTTCATGTTCGGGTCAAGTGTGCGGATCGCCTCGTGGGTCAGGCAGAGGTGATGCGGTGTCGCCTCGGCCGTGGCACGGGCTCCCGCGGCCTGTGCGCGGCGCAGATGGTCCACCGACTCGCGGGCAGAAAGGTGCATGAGGTGCACGGGCTGACCCGTCTCGGCTGCGAGGTCGACGTCGCGCGCGACCATCAGGCTCTCCCCGAGCGAGGGCCAGCCGCCAAGCCCCAGCTCGGCGGCGACCGAGCCTGCGTGCGCATGCCCGCCGCGCGTCAGCGAGGCTTCCTCGCAATGCACGGCGATCGTGCGGCCGGTGATCGCGTTGTACTGCAGCGCGCGGCGCATCACGCCCGCCGATCCGACCGGGCGGCCGTCGTCGGTGAAGCCGGCGGCGCCGGCGTCCGCGAGGGCGCCCATCTCGGTGAGCTCTCCCCCGTCCTGGCCCTTCGTGATCGCAGCGAGGAACCCGACCGGGATGCGCGCCTCTTCCTGTGCACGCGCACGCAGGCCGCGCAGCACGTCGGCGTCGTCGACCACCGGCTCGGTGTTCGGGATGGCGAGGATCGCGCAGTACCCGCCCGCTGCCGCGGCCGCGGTGCCGGTGGCGATCGTCTCCTCGTCCTCGCGCCCGGGCGTGCGCAGGTGCACGTGCGGGTCGATGAACGCCGGTGCGAGCGTGAGGCCGGTTGCGTCGATCACGCGATGGCCGTTCGCGTCGAGCTGCTCGCCGATGTTGGCGATCACGCCGTTGTCGATCCGCACGTCGAGCGTCGCGTCGACGCCTTCGACGGGGTCGAGCACGCGCGCGCCGCGGATCACCACGTTGTCGTTCCCCGTGCGGCCCGCGAGCATCACGCGACCTCCACCGTTGCCTCGACCGCGACCGGGCCGGTCGTCAGGAGGTCGTACAGGACGGCCATGCGCACGATCAACCCGGCGCGCACCTGGTCGACGATCAGCGCGGCGTCCGAGTCGGCGATGCGCGCGTCGATCTCGACGCCGCGGTTCATCGGCCCGGGATGCATCACGCGCTGGCCGTCGCGCACGCGCTCCGGGGTCACGCCCCAGCGGGCGGTGTACTCGCGGAGCGACGGCACGAAGTTCGCGCCCTCGAGCATCCGCTCGCGCTGCATGCGCAGGACGTAGACGACGTCCGCGTCGGCGATCGCGGAGATGTCGTGCGACGTCTCGGCGATTCCCGCGGGCACCAGGGTCGGCGGCCCGACGAGGATCGCGCCGGCGCCGACGAGGCGCAGCGCCTGCACCAGCGAACGAGCGACCCGCGAGTGCGCGACGTCGCCCACGATCGCGACCTGCAGCCCGGCGAGCCTGCCGAACGCCTGATGCATCGTGTAGAGGTCGAGGAGCGCCTGCGTCGGGTGCTGATGCTTGCCGTCGCCCGCGTTCACGACGTTCGCGTCGGTCAGGCGCGCGACGAACTCACCGGCGCCTGCTTCCGGGTGGCGCAGGACGATCACGTCGGGGTCGTACGCCGAGAGCGTGAGCGCGGTGTCCTTCAGCGACTCTCCCTTGTCGACCGACGAGCCGACGGCCTTCAGCGTCATCGTGTCCGCCGAGAGGCGCTTCGCCGCGAGCTCGAACGACGATGACGTCCGTGTCGACGACTCGTAGAAGACGTTGAGGATGAGCCGGCCGCGAAGCGTCGGCAGCTTCTTGTTGTCGCGCTCCTGCGACCGGGCGAAGGAGCGCGCCGTCGCGAGGAGGCGGTCGACGTCGTCGCGTGTGAGGTCCGCGATCGAGAGCAGGTGGCGCCGGTCGTCCGCGGGCGGGAGCAGGTCTCCACCCACCACACGCAGGTCAGTCATCGTTTTCCTCGCTCTCCTGGATCAGGACGACCTGGTCGATCTCGTCGATCTCGACGAGCTCCACCTGCACGCGCTCGCGGCGCGACGTCGGAAGGGTCTTGCCCACGTAGTCGGGGCGGATCGGCAGCTCGCGGTGGCCACGGTCGGCGAGGACGGCGAGCTGCACGCGGTCGGGACGCCCGTACTCGAGCAGTGCGTCGATGGCGGCGCGGATCGTGCGGCCCGTGTAGAGGACGTCGTCGACGAGGATCACCGTGCGGCCCTCGAGCTCGAAGTCGAGCTTCGTCTCGCGCGCGAGCGGCTGCGGCCGGCGCGGCGCATGACCGCTGCGGACGTGCACGTCGTCGCGATGGAAGGTGATGTCGAGCTGTCCGAGCGCGAGCTCCTCGCCCGAGCGCTCCTCGACGAGGCGGCGGAGCCGCTGAGCGATCGGGACGCCGCGCGTGTGGATGCCGACGAGCGCGACGGTGTCGAGCTCTTCGTTCCGCTCGATGATCTCGTGCGCGATGCGGGAAAGCGTGCGCCGGATCGATTCGTCGTCCAGCAGAAGGCGACGCTGCGTGACGGCAGGGTGCGACATTCGGACTCCTTTTCGGCCTCTCTGGACCGGGTTAAAGGGGCGGTACGGCTCGCACCATAGACGATCGGGTCGGACGGAGTGAAGCGCCGAGGGAACTTCGCCAACGCTTGATTCTCCGAAACGTTCTTCTATGGTCCGCTCTGGTGGAGGGGGAGCTCCTGCGCAGGTATGCCCGGCTGATCGTCGAGGTCGGGGCCAACGTCCAACCGGGTCAGGTGATCTGGGTGGTCGCCGAGCCGCGCGCCGCCCCGCTCGTCCGAGCGGTCGCGGAAGTGGCGTACGACCATGGTGCGAAGTTCGTGGACCCGTGGTACTTCGATCCATTCGTGAAGCGCGCGCGCCTGGAGCACGCGGCCGAGGACACGCTCGACTACGTGCCGCCCTGGTACGGCAGCAGGCTGCGCCAGCTCGGCGAGGAGCACGGGGTGCGCATCTCGATCACGCCGCAGGTGCCGCCCGGCCTGCTCGACGCGATCGACCCTGATCGCGCCGGCCGCGACTCGCTGCCCGCGCACAAGGAGAACTTCGACGTGATCAACGCGCGCACGACGAACTGGACCGTCGTGCCGTGGCCGGTGCCCGAGTGGGCACGGCTCGTCCACCCGGAGCTCGACGACGACGCCGCGATGGCGAAGCTCTGGGACGAGCTCGTCTATGTCCTCCGTCTCGACGAGGAAGACGCGGCGGCCGCATGGCACGCACGGCTCGCCGAGCTGCACGCAGCCGGAACGCGCCTGAACGAGCAGCACTTCGACGCGGTGCGGTTCGAGGGCCCCGGCACGGACCTTACGATCGGCCTCCTGCGCACGTCGCGGTTCGGCTCGGGGACGCCCGGCATGCAGACCGTCGACGGCGTGATCCACGCGCCGAACCTCCCGACGGAGGAGGTGACGACGACGCCCGACCCCACACGCGCCGACGGCGTGGTGACTGCGACGAAGCCGCTCGACGTCTCCGGCACCGTCGTGCGCGACCTGCGCGTGCGCTTCGAAGGCGGGCGCGCGGTCGAGATCGAAGGCGAGAACGCGGACGTCCTCCGCGGCCGCGTCGCGACGGACGAGGGAGGCTCACGCCTCGGCGAGGTCGCGCTCGTCGACCGTGAAGGGCGGATCGACAAGACGGGCACGGTGTTCTTCAACACGCTCCTCGACGAGAACGCGGCAAGCCATCTCGCGCTCGGTAACGCCTACGCGATCCACGTCGGCGAGGACGACGTCGAGCAGATCAACAAGAGCGCGATCCACATCGACTTCATGATCGGGAGCAACGACGTGACGGTCTACGGCGTGCGCAAGGACGGCACCGAAGTGCCGATCCTTCGCGGCGGCGCCTGGCAGACCTGAACCGGTGTCTGACACCAGTTCGAAGCTCGGTCGCGCTCCGAACGCCCACCGGTGTCTGACACCAGTTCGAAGCGTCGACGCGTTACGAACTGCCAAGGGTGTCAGACCCCCTTCGGCGACGCGGCCGCTACGAACCGGTGTCTGACACCACTTGGAAGCGTCGGCCTCGATGCGAACTGCCCACGGTGTCAGACACCCGCGTCGACGCGTTACGAACTGCCGACGGTGTCAGACACCTCTCGGGGCGGGCGCGCACCCTTCTTGATCACCTTCGGCGCGCCGCGTTCGGCGAAGGGCACCTCGATCACGTCGAAGTCCTTCGGCACCGCGACGCGCTCGAAGACCTCCTTCGCCTCGCGGACGAGCTCGTGCCCGAAGTACCGGGGCGAGACGTGCGTCAGCGCAAGGAGCCGCACGTCGGCGTCGCGCGCGATCTCCGCCGCCTGACGCGCCGTGGAATGCAGCGTGTCCGCCGCGCGATCGCGCTCGTCCTCGAGGAATGTCGCCTCGTGGACGAGGACGTCGGCGCCCTCTGCGAGCACGCGCACGGTCTCGACGGGCGCGGTGTCGCCGGGGATGACGATGCGCCGGCCGGCCCGTGACGGCCCGACGACCATGTCGGGCGTGACGACGCGGGCCTCTTCGAGCGTGACCGACTCGCCGCGCTGCAGCGCGCCGCGCTCGGGGCCGAACGGGATGCCGAGCGCGTCGGCGGCGGCGGAGTCGAACTCGCCGGGCCGCTCGTCCTCGGCGACCGCATACCCGACCGCCGAGACGCCGTGGTGCACCGGGAAGACGAGGATCCGGTATCCGTCGCGCTCGAGCGCGTCACCGGGCCGCAGCTCGTCGAGCTCGACGGGGTAGCTCAGGCGACCGACGGTCGAGCGCAGGTTGCCGTACAGCTCGCGCAGTCCGGGCGGGCCGTAGATCGTCAACGGCACGTCGCGCTGCCGCAGCGAGAACGTCTTGAGCATCCCCGGCAGGCCGAGGTAGTGGTCGGCGTGGTAGTGCGTGAAGAAGATCTCCTCGAGGTCGGGCAGGCCGATCGTCGAGCGCATCAGCTGCCGCTGCGTCCCCTCGGCGCAGTCGAAGAGCAGGCGCTCACCGCCGCGCCGCAGGAGGATCGCCGTCGGTGCGCGCTGCGCCGTCGGCGCGCTCGCGGACGTGCCCAGGAAGACGATGTCCAGGTCCATGCCGCCGCCAGTCTCGCAGCAGCGCCGATTTCGCAGCGGTACCGAGACGCGCTACGGGAGCACGAGGTGCTGACCGACCCGCACGTCGGCGCTCCGCAGATGGTTCGCCCGCTCGATCTGCCAGATCGCATCGCGCACGTCGCCGCCGTAGTGGGACTGCGCAATCGACCAGAGCGTCTCGTACGGCTTCACCGTCACCACCTGCTTCGCGCCGTGCGCGTTCGAGGAGCGCGCCATGGCGCTCCAGGCCAGCACGGCGATTCCCACGATGACCAAGATCCTGACGAACATGTGTTCGCCATGCTACCGAACACCTGTTCGCTCGTCAAGGGCGAGCTCCACGAGTCTCGGAGCGAGATTCCGGTCCTCCACGGTCAGCTCGACCATCGACCGGACCGGCGAGGAGCGGCGCTCGGTCGGCGAGCCGGGATTGAGGATCCAGACCGCGCCGGCCCGCGTCAGCTCGGGGACGTGGGTGTGGCCGTAGACGACGGCGTCGCATCCGGGAAACCAGCCGGCGAGGCGCTCCGCCCTCCCCGCCCGCGGGCCGGGGATGTGGACCATCCCGATCCGGGCCCCGCCCGCCTCGACGACGCGCCGCTCCGGGAGCGCGGCCCGCACGGCCGCGTCGTCCATGTTCCCGCGCACCGCCTCGACGGGCGGCCCGAGCGCCAGGAGCTCGTCCAGGAACTGCCTGCCGGTGAGGTCGCCCGCGTGAAGGATCAGATCGGCGGCGCGTAGCCGCTCGAGACAGGCCTCGGGGAGCGCTCGCGACCCGCGCGGCATGTGCGTGTCCGAGATGAGCGCGATCCGCATAGAAGAACGGGCCCCGTTTCCGGGGCCTTCGCACGCTACTTCTTCTTCTTCTTGGGCTTCGGCTTGCCCTTGGCGGGCTTGCCGACGGTGAACGTCTTCGACGTCAGCGTCGTCGTGCGACTCGGGTTCGTCGCAGCCTTGAGCACGACCGTGAACTGGTACGTGCCGCCCGGCAGCGGCTTCGCCACCTTGAAGTTCAGGCCCGGCTTGTAGTACGCCTTCGCGTCCCCGGTGAGCGTGGCGATCGTCTTGCCGCCCGACGTGAGGGTCGCGGTGTAGGTCGCGTCCTCGTTCGTCGTGAAGCTCGTCCACACGCCCCTGACGCCGGCGGGCTTGTTGCCCGGCTGCGAGCCGACGTCCGTGCCCGGGCCTCCGAAGATTCCCTGCGCACCGATCACCTGCGTCGTGTGCGACCACGTCTGCGCGATGCCGCTTACGCCGCCCTGGCAGGTGCCCTTGGCCGAGGCGATCTTCGTCTTCATCGCGGTGTACGACTGCTTCTTCGCCTGGTCGGCGAACAGGTTGCCGGACTGGAAGCCGGTCGAGATGCCCGTGTCGTCGATCAGCGGGAAGTAGAGAACGGTCTTCACCGCGGGATCGCACGCGCCGATCTCGGCGAGCTCGACGTGGTTTGCCGCCTGCTGCGCCTCGCTGATCGCGTTGACGTTCTCGGGCGTGCCGTCGTACGCGGGCTCGTGTCCCGTGACGACCGTCTGCTCGCCCGCCTCGTCCATGTTGATCGGCACGGCCTGGGGGGACGCGAACTGCGTCTGTCGGCCGCCGGGCTGTTCGGTCACGGTCGGCTGACCGGTCCCGTTGAACGCATCCCAGAGCGCCTGCTTGATCCGGTCGAGGTTCGCAGCGCCGGCCTGCGGCCACTGGAATGCCTTCGAGAACGGATCGGTGTCCTGGACCGGTGGGTACGGGTGGAAGTTGAACTCGTCGAAGATCGGCTTCGTCCGGCCCGACGCCTTGTACGCGTCACCCATGTACTTGATGAACCAGACGGGCGAATGGCTCGGGTTCGACGACGCGTTCGCGTTGTCGTTGCCGCGCGAGGAGATCGCAGGGCCCCAGACGACCGAGTCGGGGCGCACCGTCTTGAGCGCGTCGTACGACTGCGCGAGGGTGTGCTCGTAGTCGGTTGCGGCCGCGTCGTGCCCGCCCGAGTACTGCGGCTGCCAGAAGCGGTTGACGTTGGGCTCGTTCCCGACGATGAAGTCCTTCACGTCGGGGAATGCCTGTCCGACGAGCGAGACGAACGTGGCGAACTGCGCCTGCGCGCCTGCGCTCGAGCCGATCGCGCTCGGGTGGAGCGGATAGATCGCGAGGATCGGCCGGATGTTGTTCAGCTTCGCGCAGTCGATCGCCGTCTTGAGGTTCGACTGGAACGGGATCGACGTCGGCGTCGCCTCGTTCCACTGCACGGTCATGCGTAGATCCTGGTAGCCGATGTCCTTGGCGGAGCTCCACCACACGTCGCCGCAGGGGTGGAACTTCGGCCAATCGTCCGCCACGCCGTAGCGCATCGGATCGGCGCTCGCCGGGCCGACGACGGTCAACGCCGCCAGCGCGAGCAATGCCGCAAGAA
>CAZDEX010000021.1:9630-14711 GCA_964504405.1 uncultured Gaiellales bacterium
CCCGCCTTGTGGCAGAGCACGTAGGCGTGCGGCGCCGAGCCGTGGATGAGGCCGAGCGTGACCCCGGAGTAATACGGATGGAGCAGCGAGCCCTGGCCCTCGACGAGGAGGAGCTCCCCACCGCGCTCGATCCCCTCGAGCACGAGCCGTTCGGCGGCGCCCGCGATGAAGTCGGCCACGACCGCGTCGACGGAGATGCCCCATCCGGCGATCGCGATCCCGGTCTGCCCGGTCGGGACGAACTCACTCGCGATTCCACGGCGCCGCGCCTCGCGGTCGAGCTCGAGCGACACGGTCATCTTCCCGATCGCGCAGTCGGAGCCGACCGTGAGGACGGTCGTCGCGTCGTGCGTCAGGTTCGCCCCCGTCGGAACATCGAGCCCCGGCGGCGCTTTGCGCAGGTCACGCAGCTCGACGCCGTGCTCGCGTGCGAGCGCGACCAGCTCGTCGTCCTCGGAGATGAACTCGTGCAGCCCGTTCTCCACGTCGAGCCCGGCGCGGATCGTGTCCTTCAGCAGCTCGCGCCATGCCGGCGGGAAGCGGCCGCCCTGCGTCGCGACGCCCACCAGCGCACTCGTCGGCTCGTACTGCAGCGCCTCGTCGACGCTGCGCACGACCGGAAAGCCGTCCTCGGTGTCACCCGGGGCGCGCGTGCTGTCGAGCAGCGCGACAACATGCTCGGGGCGGTAGCGCATCACGCCCCGCGCGGTCTTGCCGTAGTGCGGGTCGGCCGACCTGCCCTCGGCGAGGATGAGGAGCCTACGCGCGGTCAACGCCAAGTCCCGGACGGTTCGAGGGAAGTTGCACCCCGTCGACGAACTGCACTCCGGGCCACGGGTCGTGCGCGAGGAGCAGGTTGCCGTCGAGGTCGATGTGGTCCATGAGGCTCGCGACGTGCGCACCGGCCGCGATGCCGAGCCCAGACTCGACCATGCAGCCCAGCATCACGCCGAGCCCGAGCGCACGCGCCGCGTGCGCCATGCGCACCGCTTCGCGGATCCCACCCGACTTCGCGAGCTTGATGTTGATGCCGTCTGCGATCTCGGCGCACTTCGCGACGTCGTCGAGCGTGTGGCAGTCCTCGTCGACGTAGATCGGGATGCGCGAGCGCTGCTTGAGCTCGGGCCCGCCGGGATCGCCGGCCGGAAGGGGCTGCTCGCAGTACTCGATCTTCATCTGCGGCAGGTAGTCGAGCGCCTCTTCGAGCGTCCAGGCTTCGTTCACGTCGACCATCAGCGGCAGATCGGTCACCTCTCGCACCGCGTCGACGCGCACCGGGTCGAGCTCGTCGCGCCCGCCGAGCTTCAGCTTCAGCCGCTTGAAGCCCTTGTCCTTGATCTTCTCCGCGCGCCGCGCCATGTCCTCCGGGTCGCCCAGCCAGATCGTCCACGACGTCGGCGGGCCGCCGCGCCGCAGCCCGAGCAGCCTGTGCACCGGCAGCCCCGTCAGCTTTCCCTGCAGGTCGTACAGCGCACCGTCGACAGCGGCGCGCGCGGCGTGCTCGCCGGGCGGCAACCCGGCGAAGATCTCGTCGAGTGCGAACGGGTCGTCGCCGAGCTCGACATGCTCGAGCCACGCGAGCGCGGAGTCGGCCGACTCCTCGTAGCGCTCGATCGGCGCCGCCTCGCCATGGCCGGTCTCGCCCGCGTGCTCGATCGCGACCTGGACGACTTCTGCCTCGTCCTCCGAGCTGCGCGAGATGGTGAACGTCTCGGCCAGCCGCAGCGTTGCCTTCTCAGCTGTCAATTTCATGACGGCTAGACTACGGAACCCCGCGCCTGTAGCTCAGGGGATAGAGCGTTCGCCTCCGGAGCGAAAGGTCGCAGGTTCGATTCCTGCCAGGCGCACTCCCTACCGCTCCGCCCTCCCCCGCCCGGCGGAGTTAGTACCTTCGTCCGGTGATCTGCGCGGCCTGCGGAGCTGAGAACCGTGATGGTGCGCGCTTCTGCGACTCGTGCGGCGCGCCGCTCGCCGTCGCCGCGCCGCGGGAGCAGCGCAAGGTCGTCACCGTCCTCTTCTGCGACGTGTCGGGCTCGACGGCCCTCGGGGAGCAGCTGGATCCGGAGGCGCTCCGCACGGTGATGGGACGCTACTTCGACGTAGCGCGCGCCGCGATCGAACGTCACGGCGGGACGCTCGAGAAGTTCATCGGCGACGCGGTGATGGCCGTCTTCGGCGTACCGACGGTGCGGGAGGACGACGCGCTACGTGCGGTGCGCGCCGCGCAGGAGCTTCGGGATGCCGTGGAGATCGACGTGCGAATCGGGGTCAACACCGGCGAGGTCGTGACGGGCTCCGGCGACTCGCTCGTCACGGGCGACGCGGTCAACGTGGCTGCGAGGCTCGAGCAGGCCGCCGGAGCAGGAGAGGTGCTGCTGGGCGACGCAACGCACCGCCTCGTGCGCGACGCCGTCGACGCCGAGCTGCTTCCCCCGCTCGAGGCGAAAGGCAAGTCGACTCCGGTGACTGCGTACCGGCTGCGAGCGGTGACGGGCGACGTGGCGGTGGCGCGGCGCCAGGACGCGCGGCTCGTCGGCCGGGAGCGCGAGCAGCGCATGCTGCGAGACGCCTGGGAGCGCGCGCTCTCGGAGCGTGCGTGTGCGCTCGTCACGATCCTCGGCAGCGCCGGCGTCGGCAAGTCGCGCCTGGCGGCGGAGATCCTGGACGGTGTCGACGCAACGATCGTGCGCGGGCGCTGCCTGTCGTACGGCGAGGGCATCACCTACTGGCCGGTTGTCGAGATCGTCAAGCAGCTCCTCGGAGAAGATCCGCCGCCGAACGCCGCGCTCGCGGCCCTGCTCGGCGACGGCACCGCCTCGGCCGACGAGGTCGCGGCCGCGGTGCGCAAGCTGCTCGAGTCGGCGGCACCCGTGGTCGTGCTGCTCGACGACATCCACTGGGGTGAGCCGACGTTCCTCGACCTCGTCGAGCACGTCGCGGATTGGTCCCGCGATGCGCCGATCCTCTTGCTCTGCCTCGCGCGGCCCGACCTGCTCGACCTGCGGCCCACGTGGGGCGGCGGCAAGCTCAACGCGACGACGGCGCTGCTCGAGCCGCTGAGCGCCGACGAGGCGCGCGCGCTCGTCGACGAGCTGCTCGGAGCGCGCGGCATCGAAGACGCGCTGCGCGATCGAATCATGCGGGCTGCCGACGGCAACCCGTTCTTCGTCGAGCAGATGATCGCGATGCTCGAGGAATCGCCGGCGGACGTCCAGGTGCCGGTGACGGTGCGCGCGCTCCTCGCGGCGCGCCTCGACCAGCTGTCGCCCGCGGAGCGGCAGGCGCTCGAGCGGGGCGCCGTCGAGGGCCAGCTCTTCCACCGCGGCGCCGACGCAGCGCTCGCACCGGACGACGACGTCTCGACCCGTCTGCCGAGCCTCGTGCGGAAGGAGCTGATCCGCCCGGCGGCGGCGATGATCGCCAACGACGATGCGTTCCGCTTCCGGCACCTCCTGATCAGGGACGCGGCGTACGAGGCGCTACCCAAGGCGCAGCGCGCCGAGCTCCACGAGCGCTTCGCCGACTGGCTCGAGCTGCACGGCGCCGACTTGGTCGAGCTCGACGAGATCCTCGGTTACCACCTCGAGGAGACGGCGCGGTTCCGCGCGGAGCTCGGGCTCGACGGCTCCGGGCCGGCGCGCCGCGCGGCCGATTTGCTCGGTCGCGCGGGCCTGCGCGCGCGCCGCCGCCTCGACCTGCCGGCCGCGTCGGGGCTGCTCGCACGCGCGGTCGCCCTGTTGCCGGACGCTGACCCGGAGCGCGACGAACTGGCGTTCGAGCTCGCGCTCTCCTACCGCGAAGAGGGCCGGCTGGTCGACGCTGAAGCTGCGGCGGACGAGGCGCTCCGACACGGCGACGCCGACACGAAGGCGCGCGCGCGAGTCGTCCGCGCCGCGGTGCGCGCGATGCGCGGCGTCGGCTTCGACGAGGGTCTTCGCGAGGTCCAGGACACCGTCGCCGGCCTCGAGGGGCTGTCGGACGCTACGGCCGCATTTGCCCACTCGATCCTCAGCTGGTTCGACGGCCTGCACGGGCGGCTCGACCCCTCGACCGCTCGACGCGCCCTCGCGTACGCCCAGGCGACCGGGGACACAATTCTCGAGAACGACGCGACGTCACAGTTGGGGTTCCGGCTCATGATGGGAGCGGGAACTTGGGACGAGGTCGACGCCTTCGTGCAGGAGACGAGGGAACGTCTCGGCGAGCACATCGTCGCCGCGGCGCGGTGGCCGGCAGAGGCGCTGTTCGCCCGCGGCCGGTTCGCCGAGGCTCGCGCGTCCGTCAGCACGGCGATCGAACTGCTTCGGGAGCGAGGTGCCGAAGTCATCGCGTGGTGGCAGACCGGGCTCCGCGGCTTCATCGATCTGCACGGCGGCGACCCGGCGGCGGCCGAAGATGACCTCCGCGCCGCGTGGCTCGGCCTCGGAGAGCGCAAGGAGCACGGCCTCCGATCGACGATCGGCTGCCTCCGCGCCGAGGCGCTCGTCGAGCTCGGTCGCACCGACGAGGCGCGCCACGTCCTCGACGAGGTGGACGAGCTCACCTCCGAGGGCGATTTCGTCACCGTCGCGTTGGCGCAGGCGGCGCGCGCGAAGATCGCGCTCATCGACGGCGATCCTGAGAGGGCCGTCGCACTCGCCGTTTCGGCGACCGAGCTGGTCGACGCGACGGACTACCTCTACATCCGCCCCACCTTTTGGCTCAGGCGAGGCGAGGTGCTGCTCGCCGCCGGGCGGAGAGACGAGGCCCGGGCGGCCTTCGCCGAGTGCATCCGCCTGGCGGAGCTGAAGGGAACCGTGATCTTCGCCTCCCGCGCCCGCGAGCTGCTCGCGGCGCTGTGACGACGCGACGCACGTCCCGACCGCAGAATGAGACGGGGTTACACTGTCGAAGATGCCGGTGTTCCCTGTGATCGAGGATCCGCTCAGTACCGATGCAGGACTCGTAGATGCCCAGCCTGCCTCGCATCCGGCGCACCCGCGCGCGCGACACCGTGGTCACGCCCGCGGCGCCGCCCTCACCGCCCGCTGAGCTCAGCGCCGCCGGTCTCACCTGGATTCACCTCGACGCGCCGTCCCTCG
>CAZDEX010000021.1:14721-16395 GCA_964504405.1 uncultured Gaiellales bacterium
CCTCGGGCACGCGCAGGAGCTCGCCGACCGCTTCGGTTGGCACCCGCTCGACGTCGAAGACGTCCTCTCCAAGCGCCAGCGGCCGAAGGTCGACGACTACGCCGACGAGGGCTACCTCTTCGGCGTCCTGCACTTCCCGGTCTACGACCGCGCGATCCAGCGGCTGAACGCCGCGGAGCTCGACGTCTTCGTCGGCCCCGACTACCTGGTCACCCTTCCGACGGTCGAGCTGCTCCCGCTCACGCGCCTCTTCCGACGCTGCGAGGAGGACGATGCGTTCCGCGAGCAGCTCTTCTCCAAGGGCTCCGGCCGCCTGCTGTACGAGGTGCTCGACGACCTCTTCGACTACTGCTTCCCGATCCTCGACAAGATCGGCTTCAAGCTCGACTCGCTCGAGGACGACGTGTTCGAGGGTCGCTCCGAAGAGGTGGTGCGCGACATCTCGAACGTCAAGCAGGAGATCATCAGCTACCGGAAGATCATCAAGCCGGAGCGTTCCACGCTGCGCGTGCTCGAGCGTCACATCGAGCGCTTCCTGCCCGAGGAGCTCGAGCTCTACTTCGACGACATCGTCGATGCCACCGAGCGCATCTGGGACATCCTCGACAACTACAAGGAAGTCGTCGAGGCGCTCGAGGACACGAACGAGTCGGTGATCCAGCACCGCCAGAACGACGTGCTGCGGATCCTGACCGTGTTCTCCGTCGTGCTGCTGCCGCTGACGCTGATCACCGGCTTCTTCGGGATGAACGTGCGCTTCCCCGGCTTCGACACGGTGTGGGCGTTCTGGGTGGTCTTCGTCGGGATGGTCGTGATGCTCGGCGGCCTGCTCGCGTTCTTCCGGCTCAAGCGCTGGCTCTAGCGCGGAGCCGGCGGAAGAACCGCGCCGAGAGGCGCTGGTGCACCGCCGACTGCAGCGCGTAGAGGCGACGCGGGAGGCGTGGCGCGTAGCCCCGCACCGCGACGCGCGTCAGGCCGCCGTCGTGCTCGAAGCCGATCGTCCCGCCCGGTTCCGCGGCGAGAAGCCCGCCGAGGATCGCGCGCGCTCCGTCGACGGGGTGCCCGAGCCGGAGCAGCGGGAGCACGCCGAGCGCGGTCAGCGTCGAGCCGTGCAGCCTCGTCGTCCCGAGCATCATCCGCCGCAGCTCGTCCCAGTAGATGCGGTCGAGCTCGTCGAGCGGGAACGGCGGAACGCGCGCCCCCTGGATCGAGTCGATACGGCGGGCCATTAGGCTCCGCAGCATGCCGAAGCCGCTGTGGGCGCCGTGGCGCCTCGAGTACATCGAGCACGCCGACGAGCTCGACCGCTGCATCTTCTGCGACCCCGAGCCGTCGCTGCTCGTGCACCGCGGCGAGCACGCGGTCGTCGTGATGAACAAGTACCCCTACTCGTCCGGGCACCTGCTCGTCGCGCCGCACCGTCACCTCGGCGACTTCGGTCTCCTGTCCGACGAAGAGGCGCTCGAGGTGCACCGCCTCGGTGCGCGCGGTGTCGAGGCGCTGCGCGCCGAGTATGCGCCGCACGGGCACAACCTCGGCTGGAACCTCGGCCGCGTCGCCGGCGCCGGGATCGAGGATCACGTGCACCTCCACGTCGTCCCGCGCTGGAACGGCGACACGAGCTTCATGCCGGTGCTCGGCGACGTGAAGGTGCTGCCCGAGGCGCTCGAGCGC
>CAZDEX010000022.1:0-16074 GCA_964504405.1 uncultured Gaiellales bacterium
CGAGCGCGAGCACCTGCCGCACCTCGTTCATCATCGTCTTCGCCATCGGGTGGTCCGACTTGTTGATCGCGATCACATCGGGGATCTCCATGATCCCGGCCTTCAGCGCCTGGATCGAGTCGCCCGACCCGGGCATGAGCGCGAGCACGACCGTGTCCGCGATCGAGAGCACGCCGACCTCGCTCTGCCCCGTCCCGACCGTCTCGAGGAACACGACGTCCTTGTGCGCGGCGTCGAGGACGAGCAGCGCCTGCAAGGTCGTCTCGGCGAGCCCGCCGAGATGGCCGCGCGTCCCCATCGTGCGGATGAACACGCCTCGGTCGAGGAAGTGGTCGGTCAGCCGGATGCGATCGCCGAGAAGGGCGCCCTGCGTGAAGGGGCTCGACGGGTCGACGGAGATGACGCCGACCGTCTGCTCCTCCTTGCGCGCGAGACGGATCAGCGAGGAGACGAGGCTCGACTTGCCGACGCCCGGCGGGCCGGTCAGCCCGATCGCGTACGCGTGCCCGGTGTCCGGGTAGAGGTCGTGGACGACGTCGTAGGCGAGCGGGTCTCCGTTCTCGACGAGCGTGATCGCGCGCGCCAGCGCGCGAGGGTCAGCCGCACGCACCGCGTGCACGAGCGTCTCGCGCGTCCAGTCACGCCTCCCGGCCACGCCGGGATGCTACGCAGCCTGCTCTTCGGCGACTGCCGCAGGCGTTCGCATCCTGTGCAGGAGGGCGAATGCGGTGGCCGACCCGACCGCAAGCGCCCCCGCCGCGATCACATACGTCCAGCGGGGCCCGATGCCCTCCGTGAGCGCGCCGGCGGCGACCATCGCGGCGCCGAGCACGGCGTTGTGCGCGCTGATGATCACCGTGAACACCCGGCCGCGCAGCCGGTCGGAGGTCGAGCGCTGCACGATCACGACGGTCAACGGGAACGCGAGGCCGTTGCCGAGACCGGAGACGACCATTGCGAGCGCCGCGACCCAGATGTCCGGCGCGAGGCCGGCCGCGAGCAGGCCGGCAGCCCAGGGCAGGAACGCGAGCGGGTAGACGGTTCGGAGCTCACGACGCTCGAGCAGCGACCCGCCGACGAGGCTCCCGACGACGAGGCCGATGCCCGTCGCCGTCCAGAGCAGGCCGTAGCCGAACGGCCCGCGGTGCAGCGAGTGCTCGGCGAGGAAGATCTCCGCGACGTTGTTCAACCCGACGGCGAACATCGCGAAGCCGAACGCGACGAGCGCCGTCATCAACGCGGCAGAACGGCGGAACGCGGCGATCCCGTCCGCGAGGTCGCGCCAGTGGCCCCGTGTGATCGCCTGCTCGCTCTGCAGCAGCCGCGCGGGGATGCGCAGGATCAGCGCTGCGGAGAACAGGAACGTCGCGGCGTTGATCCAGTAGACGGTGCTCGCGCCGGCTGCGCTGACGATCACGCCGCCGAGCACGGGGCCGATCGCGGCGGCGAGCCAGTCGGTCGCCTGCAGGAGCGACGTCCCGTGCGCAAGTTCGTCCTGCTCGACGAGGTTCGGCACCCCGGCGAGCACGGCCGGCCGGAAGACGGAGTTCGCGAAGCCCGCGATCGCCGCGAGCACGATGATCCCCGTCGGGCCGTGCACGAAGGGCAGCACGACGAAGACGACGAAGCGAACGAGGTCGGCGTTCACGATCAGCCGCTTGCGCGACAGCCGGTCGATCAGCGGCCCCGCGACCAGGCCGACGACGATCGACGGCAGGAACGTGACGATGAAGAGGAGGCTCACCCACCACGGCGACTCGGTCCGCGCGGTCACGTCGGCCGTGAGCGCGATCGTGGCCATCCAGGTGCCGAGCCCCGAGCCGAGGCCTGCGAAGAAGAGCAAGCGGAAGCTTCCGGAGCGCCGCAAGAGCATGAGTTGTCGGCGAAGGGACGACGGCAACGCGCCGCCCACAGTAGACCCCTAGACGGCCTTTTGT
Organism: uncultured Gaiellales bacterium; assembly: GCA_964504405.1. GTDB lineage: Bacteria > Actinomycetota > Thermoleophilia > Gaiellales > Gaiellaceae > PALSA-600. The sequence goes on from CAZDEX010000022.1 coordinate 1,938, forward strand.
AAGACCCGGTCGAGCGCCGACGCGAAGAAATCGAGCTCCTCGGGGGTGCCGACGGAGACGCGAATCGCCGACGGAGCGCCGAATCCGGCGAGCGGGCGCACGATCACGCCCTCGCGGAGGAGCTGTTCGAAGAGCGCGTTCGCGTCCGTGCCGGTCTCGACGTACATGAAGTTGCCGACCGACGGCACGGGGTCGAGCCCGTGCTCGCGGAGGAGCAGCTCGAGGCGGGCGAGCCCCTCGGCGTTGATCGCGCGGCGACGCTCGATCTCGGCTTCCTCGCCGATCGATGCGACGGCCGCCGTCTGCGCAGGGGTCGTCAGGTCGAAGGGCCGTCGCACCTTCGCCATGGACGCGATGCAGCGGCGCGGGCCGACCGCGTAGCCCACCCGCAGCCCGGCGAGGCCGTAGATCTTGGAGAACGTGCGCAGCACGATCACGCGCCGGCCGGCTTTGAGGTACCGCTCCACCGCGTCGGGATAGTCGGGGCGGTGGATGTACTCGAAGTACGCCTGGTCGACGATCGTGAGCACGTGGTCGGGGACGCGCTCGAAGTACGCGTCGAGCTCGTCGGTCGTGTTCGTCGTGCCCGTCGGATTGTTCGGCAGGCAGATGTAGACGAGCTTCGTCCGCGGCGACACGGCGTCGAGCAGCGCGTCGAGGTCGTAGCGGTGGTCGACGAGCGGCACGAGCGTCGCGTCGGCGCCCTGCTTGCGCGCGTAGAGCACGTAGCTCGGGAAGGACGGCCATCCGGAGACGATCTCGTCGCCGGGATCGAGGATCGCCTGGCTGAGCATGTCGATGCACCCGTCGGCGCCGGCGCCGACCGCGATCTCCGCGAGGTCGACGCCGTGGCGCTCTGCGAGCTTCTCGTGCAGCCGGTACGCGCCGCCGTCGGGGTAGCGGTTCAGATCGGCGATGCCGTTCGCGATCGCCTCCGCCGCCGCCGGGAACGGCCCGAACGGGCCTTCGTTCGAGGCGAGCTTCACGACGCGCTCGAGCCCGAGCTCGCGCTGCACGTCCTCGACCGGCTTCCCCGGCTGGTACGGCGTGAGCGCGTTGACGCTCGGCCGGAAGAACGCGTCGTCGAAGTCCGCGAATCCGCTGCTCGTCATGGTGGTTGACCCTACCGGTGAGCCGTGTAGGGGTGTCTGACACCCCCGGCGCGGCTACGTACCGAGCTCGAGAACCGGTGTCAGACACCGGTTCGGATCGGGCAGGCAGCTGCCAACAGGTGTCTGACACCCCGGCGCGGCTACGTACCGAGCTTCGAACCGGTGTCAGACACCGGTGGGTGTCCGACACCGCTCCCGTAGGCTGACGGCATGCCGGAGCTCGGCCTGTTTCCGCTCTCGATCGTCCTCGTCCCCACGGAGCGCATCCCGCTGCACATCTTCGAGCCGCGCTACCGCGAGCTGATCGAGGAGTGCGTCGAGACCGGCGAGCCGTTCGGGCTCGTCCTCTCGACGGGAGACGGCGCGGTGCACGAGATCGGCACGCACGCGACCGTGGAGCAGGTGCTCGAGACACTGGACGATGGGCGCATGAACATCGTCGTCGAGGGGCGAGAGCGGTTCCGTCTCCTCGAGCTGACGTCCGGCCGGTCGTTCGCGACCGCGCTCGTCGAAGACGTCCACGACCTGGACGAGCCTGCCGATCCCGCCGACGCCGAGCGCGCGCTCGATGTCTTCCGCGAGCTCGCAGAGGCGGCGGAGAGCGACGTCGACGTTCCCGACGCCTCGTCACCGCAGCTCGACTTCCAGCTCGCGGCACGCGTCGACTTCGCCGTCGACTCCAAGCAGGACCTCCTCGCGACGACCTCACCGCGCGAGCGGATGAAGAAGCTGATCGACTTCCTCGAGACGGCGCTCGAAGCAGTCCGGCTCGAGCAGACGTTGCGCGAGCGCGCCGGCCAGAACGGCAAGGTCGCCCCGCTCGACCCCGGGCTGTAGCGCGCACCTTGGAGCGCCGGCGCGGTCCACACCGGCCCCCGGGCCGTGGGAGGCCGACGCGGACCGGCGCGCGTCGACCGTCGTCGGCCGCGGGACGAGCACCGCGACCAACGAGTACGTGCCGTACATCGGCACGCCACGCGAACGAGCTCACCCCGCGCGAGCAGGTCGTGCTCGCGTTCACGCTCACGTGCGTTTGAGGTCGGCTCCGCGCGACGCGCGCGCGAGGAGCGTCTGGCCCCTCGCGGCCCGTCTTCCTCTCGTACTGCGTCAGCACCGTCGCCGCCAGGTCGTCGGCACGTTCGAGGTCGGTGAGTGCGAGCACCGATCCGCCGAATCCGCCCCCGACGATTCGCGCGCCGTACGCGCCGACCGCGTGCGCGAGCTCGACGAGCACGTCGATCTCCGGAACGGAGACCTCGTAGTCGTCGCGCAGGCTCGCGTGACTCTGGAGCAGGAGCGCGCCGCACCCGACGAGGTCGCCCCGCTCGAGCGCGTCGACGAAGGCGCGCACGCGTTCGTTCTCGGTCCGGACATGGCGCACGCGCTGAGCATCCCGGCCTCCAGCTCGCGGCGGCGGTCGGCGTACGCCGACGACTCGTGACTGTGCGTCACGCCCGAGTCGATGACGACGAGCGCCGCAGCCTCCGGCACCGCCACGAGCCGGTGCTCGAGCGTCCCGGTGTCGATCAGCACGGCGTGCCCTGGGCGGCCGAGCAGCGACGCCGACTGGTCGAGGATCCCGACCGCGACGCCGATCGCGCGCGTCTCCGCGCGCTGGCATGCCAGCGCGAGCTCGAGTGGCTCGAGCTCGCCGGCCGGGAGATCCGAGGCCACCCTGGCCGCGAGCCCGACCGGCGGCCGGCCGAGCTCGGCGAGCTCGGCCGCCAGCTCCTGCGCGTACCGCGCGCTGCTCCGAGACGAGCTCGATCGCGTCCTGCGCGCGCTCGACCCGCACCTCGATCCCGTACTGGATCGCGACGGGCAGGACGAGCCCGCCGCTGTAGTCCGTGTGCTCGCCGATCAGGTTGACCCGGCCCGGCCCCCAGGCGGCGAGCATCGTCATGCGACGACCACGCCCGCGCCGCCGCGGCGCGCGTCTCCGGCCGCTGCGAGCCCCCCGCCGTCGAGGACCTCGACCGCGTTCGTCCCGCCGAAGTAGAGGTTGCGCCGCCGCCAGCGCACGACGTCGTACCCGGCCGCGGCGAGCTTGTCCAGCCCTGCCGGATCGAAGCCGCCCTCGCAGTGCACGTGCGGCTCGTCGACGTGCAGCCGCGGCGCGTCGATCGCCTCCGCGACGCCGAGGCCGTGCTCGAGCACGTTGACGATCACCTGCATGATCGCGCCGCGCAGCCGAACCGAGCCCGCGCTACCGACGACGAGGCGCGGCCCGTGCTCGCCGATCACGACGGACGGCGCCATCATGCTCGTCAGGCGGCGCCCGGGCGTCGCGGACCCGGGCGCGACGAGGTCGTACTCGCCGAGCATGTTGTTCAGGTGAACGCCGGTGCCGGGAACGATCACGCCGGAGCCCGACCCCGTGGACGAGGAGATCGAGCATGCGTTGCCCTCGCCGTCGACCGCGGAGACATGCGTCGTCCCGGCGGGCGCAGGCTCGCGCGCGCCCGGCTCGGAGGCCGCGATGCGCGCGAGCCCGGCGCGCACCGCTTCCGGGGCGAGCAGGCGCTGCGCGAGGCCCCCGCGGTAGAGGCCACTCGCGAAACGGTCTTCGCGCGCGCGCGTCTGCTCGCGCATCACCTCTGCGAGCGCGGCGAGCGCTTCCGCCGAGCCCGCCGAGCCCCGGCCGAGGTGCTCGAGCAGCGCGAGGCCGTAGGCGATCAGGATCCCGCCCGAGGACGGCGGCGGGTTCGACACGACCTCGTGATCGCGGAAGCGCACACGGACGGGTCTCCGCCACGCGACGCGGAACGATGCGAGGTCCTCGTTCGTGATCGTCCCACCGCCGGCGCGGACCGTCGAGACGAGCGCATCTGCGAGCTCGCCCCGGTAGAGGACCGATGCGCCGTCCTCGGCGATCCGCTCGAGCGTGTCGCCGAGCTCGGGCAGGCGAAGCGTGTCGCCGGGGACCATCCGCGTCCCGTCGGGGCGGCTGTAGAGCCGGCGGCCCTCGGCCTGGTGGCGGAGGATCAAGTCGAGGATCGCGTGCAGGTGCGCTTGCTCGCGCGAGACCTCGATGCCGTCGCATGCGAGCTCGATCGCCGGGCGCAGCAGCTCGCGCCACGGCAGACGGCCGTACGACGCGTGCACCGACTCGAGGCCGCGCGCGGTGCCGGGCACCGCGCACGACGCCTCGCCGATCCGGAACACCTGCGTCGTCTCGCTGTCGCCGCCGAAGCCGACGTCGATCGCGTGCATCTCGGCGCCGGGCTCGACGGGCCGGCCGAGGCCGGGGGTCGACACGAAGAAGTCCGCCACCCGCGGGGGGCGCCCGTCCGCCGGCAGCACGAGGGCGAACCCGCCCGCTCCGGGCCCGGTCAGCGGGCTCTCGGCCACCCAGGCGGCGAACGAGGCGGCAACGCAGGCGTCGACGGCGTTTCCGCCCTCTTCGAGCACCCGCGCGCCCGCCTCGGCGGTCAGCCGGTGGCCCGCGGCGACGGCGCCCTTCAACTTCCGGCCGCCCGCGGCCGATGGAGTGGTAATGCGCCGTTCATCCCAGAATCTTCACCGTTTCGCTACTAACCCGGCGGCAGGCACGGAGTCACCAGTACTGAACGCCCAGGTATGACCATTTCACGCCCTGCTCTGATCCTCTCTGCGATGACGCTCGCTGCGCTCGCCGCTGTCGCGGCGATGCCGCAGCTGCTGCGCGACCGGGTCGCGACGGCCCTCGACGCGATCTCGGGCGCCAGTCCGATGTGGCTCTGGCTCGGCGGCGCGTGCTTCGCACTGGGGTTCGTCTGCACCGTCGCAGCCTGGCGGGCAGCGTTTGCGGCGGTCGGCGCGGGGATCTGCCCCCTCCAGGCGGGCGCGCGGCTCGGCATCGGCTGCCTCGTCAACTCGTTCGCGCCCGCGAAGCTCGGCGACGCGGTCAAGGTCGCGCTCTGCGCGCGCGCGATCGACGCACCGGGCCGCATGTGGACGGCGGGCGGCGTGTATGCGGCGCTCGCGGCGGCGCGCACGCTCGCGCTCGCTGCACTCGTCGTCGTCGCCTCGATCGTCGGCGCACTGCCGTGGTGGCCCGTGCTCGTGCTCTGCGGGATGGTGGCCGCACTCGCGGTCGGCGCGCAGCTCTCGCAGCGCCTCCGCTCCCACAAGCGCGTTGCACAGATCGTGGCCGGGTTCGCAGCGCTCGAGCGCTCACCCCGTGCGGCCGTCGCGGTGATGAGCTGGACGCTCGGCATGGTGGCGACGCGTGTGTGCGCGACCGCCGCGGTCGCCGTCGCGCTCGGCATCCCGCATCCGTTCGTCGCCGCGCTGCTCATCCTTCCCGCCCTCGACCTGGCCTCTGCGCTCCCGCTCACCCCGGGCTCGATCGGGATCGGAAGCGGCGCCGTCGCGGTCGCGCTCGCGAGCCGCGGCATCGGGATGGGCCAGGCGCTCGCCGTCGGCCTTGCGATCCAGGCGATCGAGACGCTCGTCAGCCTCGCCGCCGGCACGCTCGGCGGCCTCTACCTGGCGCGGCCGAGCGAGACGGTTCGCGTCTGGGCGGTGCGCGTGTCGACGGTCGGCGCCTCGATCGGCGTCGTCGCGCTCCTCGGCTACGTCCTGCTCGACCTCGGCTAGAGATCGCGCAGGAAGGACGGCGGCTCGAGCAGCTCGCCGCTGCCGCCCGACGACGCGGTGACGAACGTGCTGCCACGCCGGCCGGTCGCCTTGCCGATCCCGGTCGCGACGACCGTGATCCACATCTGACCCGCGAGGCGCTCGTCGATCGTCGCACCGAAGATGATGTTCGTGTCGTCCGTCGATGCCTCGCGCACGGCTTCGGCCGCCTCGTTCACCTCGTAGAGCGTGAGGTCGTCGCCGCCGGCGATCGAGAGCAGGATGCCGCGCGCGCCGGTGATCTCCGTCTCGATCAGCGGGCTGCGCAGCGCGCGCTCGGCCGCCTCCTTCGCACGGTTCTCACCTGTCGCGTAGCCGATGCCCATCAGCGCGGACCCGGAGTCGGCCATGATCGTGCGCACATCGGCGAAGTCGAGGTTGATCAGGCCCGGGTTCGTGATCAGGTCGCAGATGCCCTGCACGCCGTGGCGCAGGACGTCGTCTGCGATCCGGAACGCGTCGAGCATCGACGTCGAGCGGTCGAGCACCTCGAGCAGGCGGTCGTTCGGGATCACGATCAGCGTGTCGCACGCCTCGCGGAGCGCCTGGACGCCCTCGTCGGCCTGCTTCCGCCGGCGCGTCCCCTCGAACTTGAACGGCATCGTCACGATGCCCACCGTGAGCGCACCGAGCTCGCGCGCGATCCGCGCGACGACGGGGGCAGCGCCCGAGCCCGTGCCGCCGCCCTCGCCGGCGGTCACGAAGACCATGTCGGAGCCACGCAGCGCGCGCTTGATCGAGTCGTAGCCGTCCTCGGCGGCGCGTCTGCCGATCTCGGCGTCCGCACCCGAGCCGAGCCCCTCGGTGAGCTCGCTGCCGATGTGGAGCTTCGTCGAGGCGTCGCTCATCTGGAGCTGCTGGATGTCGGTGTTGACGGCGATGAAGTCGACCTGCGTGATGCCGGCGTCGATCATCCGGTCGACGGCGTTGAGGCCCGCCCCGCCGACGCCGACGACGCGGATCACCGCGAGGTAGGAGGCGCTGTCCCGCGCGCGCTCGAGGCGCGCGGGCTGCTCGGGAAGCGGGTCGAGCCAGCGCGCGACGTGCCGCTGCGTGGGCTCGGACTCGGGCTCGGGATCGGGTGCCGGCGCGACGGCGCGGATCGGCGTCGGCTCCGGCGGGCGCTCCGCGGCCTTCGGCTTCGGGGTCGTCGGCGGCTCCGTCGGGAGCTGCTGCTGCTCGTCGTGCTGCTTCGCCTGGCGCTGGGCAGCCTCGGTCGCGCGGAACAGCTCCGCGAGGGGGCCCTCACGCATGCTGGCGCGATTTCTCGCCATCGAGCACCTCCTTCGCCAGGTCGCGGTACATCGCGGCCGCGTCGCCGCCCGGGTCGTAGGCCAGCACGGAGGTGCCCTTCACCGGCGCCTCGGCGAACCGGACGGTCTTGCGGATGCGCGTGTTGTAGACGAGGTCGCCGAAGTTCTCGCGCAGGATCTCGTCCGCCTCGCGCGAGTGCGTGAGCCGCTTGTCGTACATCGTGGGCACGATGCCGATGATCACGACCCTCGGGTTCAGGTTCTCGCGCACCATCGCCAGGGTGTTCTCGAGCTGGACCAGGCCGCGCAGCGAGAGGTACTCCGTCTGCACGGGCACGATCACGCCGTCGGCAACGACGAACGCGTTGATCGTCAGCAGGCCGAGCGACGGCGGCGTGTCGATCAGCACGTAGTCGTAGCGGCCCCGGATCGGGTGCAGCGCCTTCTCGAGCGCGCGCTCGCGGCCGATCTGGCTCGAGAGCGCCATGTCCGCGCCGGCCAGGTCGATCGAGGAGACGGCGATGTCGACCTCCCGCGACTCGATCACCTGGTCGATCGGCAGCCGGTGCACGAGCACGTCGAACATCGACTGCTCGATCTGGTCCGGGTTCAGTCCCTGCGACATCGTCAGGTTCCCCTGCGGGTCCAGGTCGATCAGCAGGACCTTGTAGCCCTGTTCCGCGAACGCGACGCCCAGGTTGAGGGTCGTCGTCGTCTTGGCGACGCCGCCCTTCTGGTTCGCGAGCGCGATCACCTGCGTGTCCGCAGGGGCCGATGCGCTCGCAGGGCGAACGTTGGGACGCGGAAGGAGGCGCGCGAGACCCATGTGAAACGCCAGTTCTGGTCGCGTCAGCTCATTCCTTCACCCCTCCTCGAAGTTTCGTCGCGGCCTCCTGCGCGCGGCCGTCGCCCTCCGCGCGCGCCCACGCCTCCGCCTCGGGCACGAGCGCCCGAAGCTCGTCGAGGAGATCCGCCCCGGGCCCGGCGTCCCGAAGCCGCTCGATCCGCTCGAGTCGCGCCAGCACACGCTCCGCCTCGTCCATGACGCGAACCTAGCCAGGCTCGCGTGACGTGTCTGTCAGGTCTTCGCGAAAAGACTGTTACGCGACGCGCAGCACGGACGACGGCCGGGGCCGGAGCCCGAGCAGCGTGTCGTCCAACGCGAGGAGCAGCTCTGCGCGGTTGCCATGCAGGAGCGTCTCGACGAGGGCGCGCCGCACCGCGTCGCGTGCCTCGCGGCCGAGCCGCTCACCCCGCAGCTCCTCGAGCAGCGCGCTCCGCTCGCGCGTCTTCTCCTCGAGCAGCACCGCGCTCCGCATCGACGCGGCCCACGGCCCGCCGTCGGTGCCGAACAGGCACACGAGCGCCTCTCGCACCTGGGCCGAGCGAAACGGCTCCTCCGAGAAGAGCGACAGCTCCCACCGGTCGAGCGCCTCGCCGAGCTCGCGGTCCGAGTCGGCGAGCGTCAGGCGTGTCCGCAGGTCGGACGCAAGCCGGGCGCGGATCTTGTCGAGCCGCGTCGCATCTCCCCGCGGCTGCGTCGCGGCGATCGGGAGGAGCGGCGAGATGCGCAACGGGCGGAAATCGAGCCGCTCGAAGACGACCGGGCCCGCGGCGATCGCGCCGGCCGTCGCGAGGCGCAGCGCCGTGACCGCGTCCGCGAGCTCGGCGGCTGCGTCCGGCGGCTCGGAATCGTCCGGCTCGAGCTCGCGCTTCAGCTCGAGGATGAGCAGCCGGTCGACGTCGCGGCCGAACTCGGGCGGCATCAGCCCGCGCGCCTCCGGCCAGAGGTTCGAGATCTCGCCGGCGACGACGGGGCGCAGCGTGATCCCGCCGCCGAGATCCGCATCGCTGCCCGCCGACAGGCCGATCACCGGCGCGAGGGCGACGTACGTGCGCGCGGTCCCGAAGAGCGTGCGCTCGAGGTCCGCGTACGCCGCGTCGAAGGCCTCGTCCTGCCAGTCGAAGCCGCCGCACCGCTCCGCGGTCCACGTCAGCATCGGTAGGAGGATCGACCGGAAGAGCGCGTCGTCTCCGGTGTCGCCGATGCCCGCATGCGCGCGGGCGAAGATCGCGGCTGCCGGCTCGCGCTTCAGATCGTCGATTGCGTTGCGCGCATCCGGGAGGCGGCGCAGCGTCGGCGCCTGCTCGTCGATGAAGCCGCGCACGAGCGGGCGGTACTCGTAGAGCGACGGTCCCTCGCGCGTCGCGTGCTCTTCGAAGGCGAACGGCACCTGCGCGCCGCGCTCGGCCGCGAACGCCGCGAGGCAGAACGCGCGCATCGACTCGTAGAGGTGCGGTGCCCGGAGCACGCGCCTATCTACGCGCCGCGCGGATCGTCTCCTTTATGGGCCGGGCCCCTGACACCCCGGGCACCAGTACGCCATCCGGTTGTCGTCGCCCTGCCCCCACGAGCGGATCCGCGTGCGGCAGCGCGGGCACGGCTGGCCGGCGCGGCGGTAGACCTGGTGCCGGCGCGTCCGGCCGGTGTCGACGGAGTCGCGCATCAGCTCCGCGGCCGCCTCGAGCGCGCGCCGTCGGTCGTCGTCGGGCACGACGGCGAGACGCAGCCACGGTGAGAGCTGCGCGAGCCAGAGCGCTTCGGCGAGCCACATGTTCCCGATGCCCGCGACCACCGACTGGTCGAGGAGCGTCTCGCCGAACCAGCGTGTCCCGTCTGCGGCGCGCATCCGCTCGAGCATCGCGTCGATGCGCGGCGGCCGCTCGAGGATGTCCGGCCCGAGCCGCCCGAGCGCACGCGCGTGCAGCTCGAGCACCGGCCCGTTCCAGAGGACACCCTCGGCGCGGTCGCCGCGCAGCACGAGCCACGGCTTCCCGACACGCGCCTCGCCGCGCGGGCGCACCGACCAGCGGCCCGACATGCGCAGATGCGACCGGAGCACCACACCGCCCTCGAAGCGGAAGAGCAGGTTCTTGCCGATCGCGTCCACGTATTCGAGCATCCGGCCGTCGATGCGCTGCGCCACGCGCTCGGCCTGCGCGCGCGGATGGATGGATTCGGCGGCGATCCGCTGGCCGACGAGCACCTGGAGGCGGCGGGCCGCGCGGTGGAGCGAGTCGCCCTCGGGCACGTTTCTCACCGTAGCCCGAACGGGCACACTCAGAACACGACGTCCATGCCCCCGACGCTCAACATCGCCGCACTGACCAGGCGCACCGGCGTCCCCTCCGACACGATCCGGAAGTGGGAGCAGCGGTACGGCGTGCTCAGCCCTGAGCGCACCGCGGGCGGCCAACGTCGCTACACCGAGCTGGACGTCGCGCGCATCGAATGGCTGAAGGCGCGCATCCACGAGGGCTACCGGATCGGCGAGGCGGCGGCGCTGCTCGGCTCCGCGACGGTCGCGCCGAAGACGCCGGCGGAAGTCCGGGCGGCATTCGTCGAGGCGACGCGCGCCGGCGACGTCGACGCGCTCGCGCACCTGGTCGATCACGCGCTCGCGCTCGCGTCGCTCGAGGAAGCGATGACGAGCGTCCTCGCGCCCGCGCTCGTCGCGATCGGCGAGGGCTGGGAGGCCGGGGAGGTGACCGTCGCGCAGGAGCATCTTGCGAGCAGCGTCGTGCGCTCCGCGCTGCAGAAGCTTCTCGCAGACGCGCGCGCAAGCGTTCGCGGCGTCGCGGTCCTCGCGTGCGCGCCGGACGAACGCCACGAGATCGGGTTGATGATGCTCGCGGTCCTCCTGCGCTCCGACGGATGGCAGGTTGCGTTCCTCGGCGCCGACACGCCGCTCGACGATGCGCTGGAGCTGGCCTCGACGATCGGTGCGAGCGTGCTGTGCGTCAGCGCGGCGACACAGGAGAGCGCGCAGCGCGCGCGGGAAGGCATCGACTCGCGGCGCGTGCCTCCCACGCTCGAAGTGATGATCGGCGGCCGCGGGACCGACGAGCAGGATCTCGCCGCGACGATCGCGCGCCTGCGAGCGGCCGCCGCGTGAAGCCTGCCGTCGCGGGCGCGGTCGCCGCGCTCATCTGGGCCGCGCTCGAGCCCGTCGACAGCCGACTGCTGCGGAACGACTATTCCGACGTGGCGATGCTCGGGAAGCTCGTCACGCGCTCGCGTGCGTGGCCGCTTGCCGGCCTCGCGCTCCACGCCGCGAACGGCGCCGTGTTCGGGCTCGCGTACGACCAGGTGCGGGAGCGCGTCTCGGCGCTGCAGCTCGCGCTCGTCGAGAGCACGGTGCTGTTCCCGTTCACCTACGTCGTCGACCGGGCGCATCCGGCGCGGGGGCAACGCGGCCTGGCGCCGTCGTCCACGCCGCGCGGCTTCGTGCAGGAAACCGTGCGCCACGCGCTCTTCGGCGCGGCGCTCGGCCGGCTACTCGAAGAACGCCGGTAGCGGGGCGGCCGGCCCGGCGGGCGGGGATGCCCCGGGCGCTAGCGTCGTGACCATGGACATCCCGCCGATTGTCCTGGCGCCGCTCGCGGGCGGGCCGTCGACGCCGGAGCTCGCCGCGGCGGTGTCGAACGCCGGCGGGCTCGGCTTCCTCGGCGCGGGCTACCTGACCGCGGAAGAGCTCTCCGATCGCATCGCGCGCACGCGGGAGCTGACGGACGCGCCGATCGGCGTCAACCTGTTCGCCTTGACGGATGCGCCGATCGACGAGCTCGCCGTCGCGCGCTACGCGCACGAGCTCGAGCCGGAGGCGCGCGCGCTCGGGGTCGAGCTCGGCCAGCCACGGTTCGACGACGACGAGCTCGAGGCGAAGCTCGACGTCGTCGCCGCGGCACGTGTCGAGTTCCTGTCGTTCGCGTTCGGCTTCCCCGAGCGCGCGACCGGCAGCTGGGCGACGGTCACCTCGGCCGACGAGGCGACGCGTGCGGCGTCGATGGGCGCGAGCGCACTCGTCGTGCAGGGAACGGAGGCCGGTGGTCACCGCGCGACGTGGGACGACCGTGACGACGGGACGCCGCTGCTCCAGCTCCTGGACGAGGTTCGCGCGGCGGTCGAGGTGCCGCTGATCGCGGCCGGCGGCCTCGCCACGCGCGACGATGTGCTGCGCGTGCTCGACGCAGGAGCCGTCGCCGCGCAGGTCGGAACGGCCTTCCTGCTCGCGCCCGAGGCGGGAACGAACGACGCGCACCGTCGGGCGATCGAGGCGGGCGGCATCACGGCTGTGACGCGCGCTTTCACGGGCCGTGCGGCGCGCGGGATCGAGAACGCGTTCATGCGCGCCCATCCCGCCGCGCCGTCCGCCTATCCGCAGATCCACCACCTGACCGCGCCGCTCCGCGCTGCGGCACGTGCGGCCGGCGACGCAGACCTGTTCAACCTCTGGGGCGGCACCAACCTCGCCGGGACGGTGGCACGCCCCGCCGCAGAGACGCTTGCCGCGCTCAGTCCTTGATCAGACGCGAAGCACCGCGCGACGCGGCCCCGCGAGGAAGCCCGCCTCGACGAGGAGCTCCATCGCGTCCGTGTCGACGACCGGCTCGCCGTCGAACCGCTCGACGGCGAGCCGCTTCGCCCCGCCCGCGCGCACGTGCGCGACGAGCGCGGCGAATGCAGGGCGGAGCCATTCCTCGTGCGGGTCACGGAGCGGCACGAGCGAACGGCCGCCGCGCTCGACGTAGAGTACCGGCTCGCCACCGAGCGCAACGACGTAGGCGCCCGCAACCCGTGCGGCGCGCGCGCCCGCGCGCCGTGGCCACGGCAGCGCGGCGCCGTATGGTTGCGCGGGATCGGCGGCTGCGAGCACGAGCGGATCGGCGTCCTCTCCGCGCTCACGCAGCTCGCGGATGCGCTCGACCGCCCCGCCGAGCGCGAACTGCGCGCCGCCGAGTCCCTCGACGAAGTAGCCGCGCCGGCAGAGCCCGAGCGTCTCGAGCGCGCGCAGCTCGGCGTAGACCGCGCCGTAGCCGCCGGGGATGCCTTCGGCGCGCACGCCGTCGCGCGTCACGATCCCCTGCCGCTCGAGGAGCAGCTCGGCAAGCGCCCGCCGGTCGGGCGCGCCCGCGAACAACCGCTCCGTGCGCGACCAGCGGCCGGCCGTCGCCGTCGCGCCCTGCGCGCGGCGGCGTGAGAAGCGGCGCGGCCTGCGCTCCTGCTTCGGCTGGCCGAAGCGGCGCGACGCACGCAGCGGCGTCCACGCGTCGTTCGTCACCTCTCCGGCCCAGACGAGATCCCAGAGCGCGGGCAGCGCGACCGCCTCGTCGAGCTGCGTCTCCGCCAGCAGCTCGTCGAAGAAGAGCGCGCCTGCGAGCGCAGCGCGAATCGCGTCGTGCACCTCGCCCTCGGGCCGCGGCGCAGCGGGAACCTGGCCGAGCACGGCCGCGTCCTCGCGGAAGTAGAGCGCGACGCGATCGTTGCCCGCGCCGACCCACACCACCTCGCCGCTCGCGGTGAGCGCGTCGAGATGCTCGGGGCGATAGTTCGGGACGCGGCGGGGCAGCACCTCGCTCTCCCACAGCGCGACGGGCAGCGCGAGTGCCTGCAACGGCACGAGCGCCTCGCGCAGCGACGCACGCCGGTCGACGCCGTGCCAACCCGGGAGGAAGCGTGCAAGCGCCTCCTGCTCGACGGGCTCGACCTCCTTGCGCAGCGCGGCGAGCGAGGCTCTGCGCAGGCGACGGAGCACGTCGGGGTCGCACCACTCGCGCTCGGTGCCTCCCGGACGCAGCTCGCCGCGCACCAGGAGCTCCTCACGCTCGAGGTCGCCGAGGATCGACGCGACGTCGCGGCCGAAGCGCTCGTTCGCCTGCTCGGTCGTGAACGGGCCGCGCCCCTTCGCGTAACGCAGCACCAGCTGGCGCAGAGAGTCGGGGCCGCCTTCGAGGAACGCCTCCGGCAGGCCGGACGGCGGCATCGCGCCGAGCGCGTCGCGGTAGCGGCCCGCGTCCTCGACGGCGATCAGGCGCTCGTCCCCCGCGAAGCGCACGAGCAGCGCCCTCCGCTCCGCGATTAGCGGAGCTGCAAGAAACTCAGGGTACTCGCCCGCGCGCAGGTCGCCGCGCACGCGCAGCTGGTCGTGAAGTTGGTCTGGAGTCTTTGGTTCACCCCGTAGTTGTCGTTCGACCTCTTCAACCGCATCCTTATCGAGCAGGTCGCGCAGCTCTTCCTGGCCGAGCAGCTCGCGCAGCAGGTCGCGGTCGAGCGACAACGCCTGCGCGCGACGCTCGGCGGGCGGCGTGTCG